>JAIOTL010000034.1 GCA_021106775.1 Planctomycetota bacterium
CGGCAAATAGCTGGTGGGTATCGAAAAGAGAACAATATTTAACCTCTGTTACTGAGAAGCATTTTGTAAAAGCACATTTTATTCTCGAATCTTTTCCAACAGATTTTGCAGAAACCGAACAGGCGAAAATAATCAAAGCCAGAAAGATCGATATCCGTGATGATGCGATACTTGAAAAGGATGCAGAAATTGTCCATGATGAATTTATCGAGCTCACAAAACTTGAAAAACTTTCGAAAATCCAAGTTGAAAGAGCTGTTGAGATTTCTGATGCTATCTCAATAGAATATAAAAATACTCGATTTTATGAACATTTGACGACAATAAAAGATTTTGTAACACTTGCGAAAAAAAAGTTTGATGCTGAGGAAAAGCGGAAACAATTCGAGGAGAATAGTAGAAAATATAACGATTTGATGAAAACTATCAAAGATATGCTTGAGGATAGAAAATATCAGTCAGCAATTGATTTGATGTTACTGCAGCGTGAAGCATTCGAGGAGAAGTCAGAGTGGCGAATCAAAATCGATGAAGCAATAGAAACCAGCAAAAGTGAGGTTTCTACGCTATTTTCAAAGACTGTTAAAAATGCGAGAAAACAGGCGAAAGAGAGAAAATATCTTGGCGCGGAAGGTGCGGAAGGTATTTTAAAGTCAATTACATCCTGGGGACTGTCGGAAATGCGCAAGGAAGCGGAAGTGCTTCTGCAAAGCGTTTACCGAGAGTACATTGAATCGAAAATAAATAAGCATTTACTCGAACTACGCTATAAATCAGCTATTACAGAATGCGACAATTTATTGGGTGATAAGAAATTCGAACAACATTTCAAATATGTCGAATACCGGAAAAATGAGTTTGAGCTGCTAATCCAAGGTTTTGTGAAAATACCCTCGGTTGAAGTTACTGCACTCGACATCGGGCAATTATCACCCGAAAAAAAATGGAAACAAGCGGAGTTTTTCATTTCACAGTATGAAATCAGGAATAAACAGTTTCAGAAATTCGTCAATGCTGAAGGATACAAAACTCGTGAATACTGGTCGGAACAGGGTTGGAAACTTCTCGAAGACGGCAAATTCAAATATGCAGGTGGAAAAAATCTACCGAAAACCTGGGGTTCAACGAAATGCGATGCTGATAAACTCAATCAGCCTGTAACCGGGATTTCATACTTCGAAGCTGAAGCATTCGCCAATTTCAATGGTTGGATGCTGCCGACCGCTGAACAATGGCTGATTTCCGCAGGCTGGGACATTCAGCAGAAAAAATGGCGTAGTTATCCATGGGGTGATATTTTTTCAAAAAAACAGGAAAAACCTGCGAATCTAAGCACCGAGAAGAATCGCGCGAAAATTGCAGATGTTGGGAAATTCAAAAACGACAAAAGCTTCTTTAATCTGTTCGATTGTGCGGGTAATGTTAGGGAATGGATTAAAACGCCGGAGAATGCTGAAAAAGCAATGGTTTTAGGCGCACATTTTTTGCAAATCGATGGAGAAATTAACGCAAAAATCGGTAAAATTAACTCGATTAAAAAAGTTCAGCGTGAAAGTTACACCGGATTCCGATGCGTTGTGATTCTGCAAAACCCCGATGCGAAATAGCATAATTTCGAATGTTGATTATACCCGCACGCCTGCATTTCGCAGAGGTTCGATGAGATGATTTGGTATAGCAAATAGCGATTTATGCACAGATTCGTTGTAATATTTCAGAGACGCAATTTCGTTGGTTCGAGGGTTATAAATATCAAGCTTATTCATGCTGAAAAGCCCTATTCCCCACAAAGAGCTAATGAAAAACGGCACAGGTGCAAGCACGGAATAAACCGACGTGAAGTTTCTGCTAAGTGCGGAATTAATCTGGATAAAGCTATCCTTGAAAAAATACGGGTGCGAAGTGAGTTGAACCCCAATAAAACCTTTGTTCATCCTGGATTTAAGGTCAAAATAAAATTCATCGGTGATAAGCGGGTTCGAAATATTCGATTTGCCCATCATAACATCGTTAGAATCGATGATGACAACATCGAATTTATCTTTGGTTTCCTTGACGAAATTCACACCGTTCTGTATTTGTACGGTAACTCTCGAATCATCGAAGCCAGAGGTCATTTCAGGGAAGAATTTTCGAGAAGCATTGATGACTTCTTCGTCGATTTCAACAAGAACGATATTTTTTACGGAGTTGTGTTTCAAAACCTCGCGCAATGTTCCGCCGTCGCCACCGCCGATAATCAACACATTTTCAGGATTTGAATGTAATAACATCGCAGGATGAACAACCGCTTCATGGTAGTAAAATTCGGTGTTTTCATTGAACATGAGTGCATCATTAAGCATCAGGATTTTGCCATGCAGCTTTGTGTCGAAAATCATTATCTCCTGAAATTCACTCTGCTTTTTATATAAAATATCGCTTGGAACATAATAATTTCCGAAACTTTCGTCCGCGATTTCAATTATATAGACACCGTCTTTCATGGCTTACCTTTCATAAAAAAAGGGAAACATTGTTTCCCTGATTTTCAATTCTGTGAAGTATTGCAAAGAATATTATTCTTTTTTATCTTTGTTGTCTTCAGGTTTCTTTGCCTCAGGTTTCGCTTCAGGTTTCTTTGCCTCAGGTTTCGCTTCAGGTTTCTTTGCGTCTGCTTTGACCTCAGGTTTTCCTTCGGGCTTTACTTCTGGTTTCGTATCCGCTGGTTTAGCAGTTGCTTCCGCACCTTCACCTGTAGGTCTTCTGCGCAAAGCTGGTTTCTTTTTGAATTCGATTTTACCGTCTTCACCTGCGGGTTTATCAGCAGGTCTTCTCTCGCCACCTCTTTGCGGTCGACGTCCTTTACCTCTGCCGTCTTTGCGTTTTTTAGATTCATCAATCTTGCGCTGTTTTTCTTCTTCGAGTTGACGCTGATATGCATTAACCTTTTCCTGACGTACAAGCGCCTCGGCAACGGCTTTCTCGTATGCTGCCTCTTTTTCATCCAATTCCGACAGATTAACTCCGCGAAGTGATTCGATTTCAGCACGTGAGCGAAGCTGTTTCAAGCCTTCGATTACCGCACGTACAACGTTTATTGGATTATTTGAGCCGAACGATTTCGTCAGAATATCTGTAATTCCAAGTGCCTCGATAACCGCACGCACTGCTGCACATGAGATAATACCGGTACCTGGTGATGCCGGCATAAGAAGAACGCGACTTGC
>JAIOTL010000169.1 GCA_021106775.1 Planctomycetota bacterium
ATCAATTGCGTTCGACAAAGGTTTTCAGCCGTTTATTCTGACGAAATATTGTGCGTCGCATTCGGGAACATCTGAGCATCTTGCTGCATTGCTTGTGCTAAGACGGATAATCGGTCAGCACGGACTTGTAAATTCGGTATTCGAGAAAGGTTAGAAGATATTATGGAAAAACCAATAATCGGAATTTCGACAAATCATGAAACCAAAAAGGATTTTCACACACTTTGCGTTTTGCATCGAGCATATATTGATGCCGTTCGCTTTGCAGGCGGCTTACCTTTGCTAATCCCATTTGAGCAGGATAAAGACGATTTACGACAGACTTTTTCGATAATTGACGGGCTTGTTATTCCGGGTGCTGACGATTATCATCCATCGCTTTACGGACAGATAAAAAAAGAAGAAACATTGCTCGTAAGCTCAATCAGGCAGAGATTTGACATTGAGTTAATGGAAGTGTTTTTAAACGAATTCCCGACAATGCCGACATTGGCGATTTGTGGGTCGTTGCAGCTTATGAATATTATACTTGGCGGAACAATAAACCAGCAT
This sequence comes from Planctomycetota bacterium, assembly GCA_021106775.1. The sequence goes on from JAIOTL010000169.1 coordinate 553, forward strand.
CTTATCCCAGAGGATTTCCCGATTATGTCTCTCCGCCTTCACACAAAAGAAGCGGATGATAATGAAGTTCCCGTTCACGATGTGGAACTTATTCCGAATACTCTGCTGAATGAATCGGCAAAATATAAAAAGGTTTGGGTTCGCAGCAGTCATCATCAGGCAATCGGCGACCTGGCGGAAGATTTAGTTGTCACAGGAAAATCGCCTGACGGTGTTATCGAAGCGGTCGCCCATAAATCAGAGGATAGGAAAATTCTGGCGGTGCAGTGGCATCCTGAGTTGAATATTCGTTACGGCGGTCCAGATTATGCTTATAATCGATGGTTATTCCAAAAACTCGTAAACCTTGCATCGCAAAGTAGCAAAGTCTGAAATATTTAATCTTGCAGATAACATTCAACGTCGTACAATTTACCTTGCAGATAAACCTGCGTTGCTTATTTGACCTTCTCTACTTGTAAGAAAGTCGGACGTAGCAGTAAAATGGGTTGTAAGATTATGAGTGCAATTCGCACAATGAAACTGAGGTTGGGAATGTTGACATTTATCATTCGCAGAACTATTTTGATCGTTGTTACGCTGATTATTGTTATCAGCGCGACTTTTTTCATTGTCAGACTTGCACCCGGTGGTCCATTTGACAAGGAAAAACAGCTTTCAGATGAAGCAATAATTGCCATGAAGAAACAGTACGGTCAGGATAAACCGATTTTAGAGCAGTTTGGGAGTTTTTGGCAGGGATTGATATTTCGCGGTGATCTCGGACCGTCGATGCAATATGAAGGAGAATCTGTTGTCAGCATAATCAAGGAAAAATTTCCCGTTTCGCTGTCTCTAGGTTCGCTTGCGCTTCTTTTTGCACTTATTTTTGGAATTGTCATAGGTTCGATTGCAGCGGTGTATCAGAACAGATCGGTTGATTACACACTGATGAGTATTGCCCTGCTTGGCATCTCTATACCAAACTTCATTATCGCAATGGTTTTGATAATCATATTTTCACTTTCACTACAAATCCTGCCTGTTGCGGGATGGACAGAATATACGCATGTGATTCTTCCAGCAATCGCGCTTAGTCTGCCTTTCACTGCCAGGATTGCACGTCTGATGAGGGTTGGCATGATTGAGGTTCTACGCGATGATTTTGTTAGGACAGCAAAAGCGAAGGGAGTTGCAACAAGGACAATTGTTTTCGGGCATTGCCTGCCGATTGCGATTTTACCTGTAATTTCATATCTTGCACCAGCAACCGCCGGAATTTTGACCGGTTCGCTTGTAATCGAGCAGATATTTAATGTTCCGGGCATCGGACAAATGTTTGTAAACTCTGCATTGAATCGCGATTATTTCCTCATTATCGGCACAATCTCACTTTATGCATCGCTTCTGATGGTGTTCATTCTTATCTCTGATGTTCTCTATCGCGTGCTTGACCCACGCATCACGTATGAAGCTGCGGAGACATAATTTCAAGTTAAATCTCTGAATATAATGCTGTATTACATTTATTATGAATAATAACGGTAGGTCAGGCATCTTGCCTGACTATGGGAGCTTCATCATTGACAGGCTAGGAAGCCTGTCTTACCAATAGCTATAACTTCTGTAACAGTGTACTATGGGATTTTTAAGGCGACAATTGTTACGTCATCGTTAGGTTCAGCGCCATCGTAGAATTTATCGACACTATCAGCAAGACTTGTAACGAGTTCTTCCGCACTTTGGTTATAATTGTCGCATATGAATTTTTTCAGCCTTTCCTCGCTGTACTCCTCACGTGCAGGATTCGTCGCTTCAACCACGCCGTCAGTGTATTGTACAACAAGGTCGCCTTGATAAAGTTGGATTGTTTCCTCCTCCAGCACTTTCTCAAGCATGCTTGATGGAGCAGTTCCAATAATCATCCCCTTTGCCAGATACTCGTTGAAACAAGGTGTTCGCTGAGAATTATAAATATATAACGGGTTATGACCTGCGCGCACGTGGCAGAGTTCGTATGTTTTAAGATTTAGCACGCCGTAAAAAATCGTTATGAAAACCGCCATGGGAAGCTCACTTTTAATTTCATCATTCACGATTAGCATGGTTTCCTTCGGTTTCTTACCTTTGCTGGTAAGTTTCAGAGCTTTTTTCGTTGCAGCCATCACGAGGGCGGCAGTTACCCCATGCCCTGACACATCGCCAACCACAATGCCAAGCTCATGGTCGGAAACCTGGAAGAAATCGTAGAAATCACCTGATAATTCGTCGCATGAGCGATAATTCACCGCAAAATCAAGCCCTTCAATCTTGGGCACCGCTGGAAGCATCATAAGTTGCACGTTCTTAGCCTTCTCAAGCATCTGCCGATTGTATTCATCTCTCTTGCTGCTGACAAATCCGTCTGTCGTCTGTTTCTCATCATCTGTCATAGCATATTTCGCAGTTTCATTTTCAACCAATGACATAAAAGTTGACAACGATTGCTGATAACTCGTCTGCTTTCCGCCTTCCTTTTTCGAGGCAAGCCCTTCAACGTTTTGCGCAGGTTTTTTACCAGTTTTGTGTTCCTGACAAGCTTCCGTCAAATGTTGGAAAATCTGCAAAGGTGCCACTTCCTTCTTGCTCAATCCAGTATTGAAGTCAATCTCCTTGATTTCCTTACGGCAATACGGACAAATCCAAAAATCTCGCTCTGACAATACTTGCCAGATTTTATCCTTAAAAATATTATGCCGAATCTGTGCAAGTAATTTCTCTTTCTCCCGTTCATCCTTCAGCGAACGCTCGATGACCTCAATTTCTGCTGGCTTTACATCCTCACCGAAACTATCCTTAATCCCCTGATAATGCACAGCGGTTGCAACAACCTGGTTTCGTGTTATTTTTTCCGATTCCGTCCGCTTAATGCCCGTCAATTTCAGCGTCCATGGGCTAAACCATGTATTATCCTTGCGATTATAAAACAAGAATCTTCTGTCCCGGCGAAGTTTCAGGGCGAGTTCAACTTGTTCGGAATTTAAAGGTGGTTTTCCAGATTTCTGTTCCGAACACGACTCAATATGCCCAATAATTTCGATAATCTGGGCAGTTGCAGGATTTGAAAAATCGATGAATATCTTTTGACGCTGAGCACAATGCGGGCAATACCATCGGTTTTTATCATCAACGAGACGGAAGTTGCTTTTTTTGCCCCACGTTCTGAGCCAGTTTTGTGCTTTCCGAATGTTTTTCAGGGTCGGTAGCGAAAGCTGAAGTTTCCCTTTTTTCTTCCATTCAGGACATATTTTTACGAAATGACCCATGACTTCAGTCAGCATTTTTTCTGGAACATCAAACCGAGCACCAATTGTGCCGCAATATGGGCAAATCCAATAATTATCAAGCGTTTTAAACTGCCAGCACGGATTTTGCTTCAGTTCTTGTGAAATTTTTGCCTTCAGAATCGCTAATGCTTGTTTGTCCATACATTCCAGCTGTTTCGGTTTGATGCATAAATTTTATCATAATCCGAGTAACATCAGTAATGAATCAGAACGTTTTTTCGATGTAATTAAATACTTCAAAACCAAAGCTGAACTGCGACACAATTTCGTCCTGCAACCTTGTGAAAAACTCAGCTTTGTTGCGTTTCAATTCTATGAGAAATCGTAAAATCGGGAAGACCGTGAAAACCAGCCTAATTTGAACTCGTATCATCTCGCTGTTGTCAAACGGTAACGAGGTATTTTGTAGGTTGTCTTCCGATTCCTCATTGTTGAAAATCACACCGACAGCTTCCATCTCGGTTAATCCAAATTTGATAAAATTCTCGCAAAATTCAAGAAATCCTTCGTCATTAAAAATATCCACCCCTTCAAGTTTGCTAATTGCTGAGAAAGTCATCGCGATTTTCGTGCCCAGAGTGTCGTTCTCATCGAATCTGTTTTTCGCGACCCGATACCAGCTTTCCATCGAAGGTTTGAAATCATCCGATGGTAAAACCTTACGCAATTTGAAAAATGCTTCCTTAAACCAGGCATTTATGACAATTTCGTTAAACAGCTTGCCCAAAGGTGGCGTATCCGACAGGTTAACCGCATCTTCCACGCTGAAAGGAGTTTGTGAAGCTTTCCATAAAAACATGTAAAACTCAAGTCCGTTCATAGCCCGATAAAGCTTCGGTATTTTCTGCCAGGTTTGCTCAAGTTTTTCAAAACTCGAGATTAGCTCTTCCTTAGTAATCTTGGGTGGCAAGGGTCCATAGAGAAATGTGCTGTGCAGCAGCAAAGGTGCATGCATAAATTGCATTCTCGGGTCGATAAATTGTTTAAGTGCTTTCAGCTCCTCGCCTGCAGCCTCAAAATCACCTTTTTCGATAAGATGCTCGAAATTTTTCGTGAAATCAAGCAATTGTTGAGGCATGGCATTGCTTTTTACCATCGAGTTTTGCCAGTCTTCGTCGAGCAGCAAGTCGGCGATTTCGTCATCTTTGCCCGATGCTGCAAGAACAAACAGATAAATCGAAAAAATCGTTGAATTCTCGGAAAATTGTTCATATGCATTTTTACATTTTCGGTAATTTTCCTCGATTTCTCCCATCCCTAACAAAAGATTGCAGAATCCGAGTCTTATTTGCACATACGCTTGAATCTCTGTTAATTCTTCGGTTTTCGGATGCAAATATTCATCGGGCAGTCTTATAAGTATTTCTCTCGCTAAATCCGGTCGATTCTTCAAGTCGCATAAAATCTCAACCTGCTTCAATTCCTGCTTAACCCTTTCCTCACGCTCTTCAGGCATACTATATTTTTTTTCTATTTCCTTAAGCATTGAAACAACATCTTCGAAATCCTCAGGAGGACTTAGTTTACGTGCTTCGGTAAGGGAGAACAAGATTTTGTCGCTTTGAGGCAACATCTCATGAAGTTCAGCCAATATTTTCTCAGCTTTTTCACTCTCTCCAGTTGCCAAGTAAATCGATGCCATGTTAAAGCTTAAATCTATGTATATTCGTAATTGCTCCGCCAATTGCTCTGACGTTTTCACGTGTTTGCGTTCCGCATTGAGTCGTCTCAGACTTTTTATGACAATTTCTTTTACTGTTCGTTGAGCATTGAGTATTTCTGCAATTTCCGCAATATTAAGAACAATATTATAATCAATCTTATCTGCACCGAGTAATTCGTGTGCTTTGAGATAATACTGGAGTGAAACAGCATATTGCTTGTTTTTGAGCGCGTATTCCGCTTTTAACATTATGGATGAGAAATTTTCGTTTGTGAGCTTGAGTAAAATCGCGATACCGTCTTTTATCGCTTCCTTATCATCCTGTGAAAGCTTGTCAAAATCAGACTTCAACAGCTTTTCAGCACTTTCATGGATAATTTTTAGAACATCATTACGCGGGATATGCTTTGATTTCAGTATGTGCATGCTCGAATATATTGCATTGGCAAAAGATTCAGTATAAAATTCCCTGAGAGCGACGAGGAATTTATATGTATCCCTGTCAGAGGATTCATAAGATTCGTTTATTTTGCGTTTTAGAGCTTCAATCTGGACTTCGTTTATAATCTCATTAATCTTCTTTTGGTTAGCATAAATTACAGCAGGAATCAGTTTATCGAAAAATTGCTGTTTATTCTCCTGTTTTGCAAACAGTTCCTTAACTGCTCTGAGGAAAAACTCGACCTTCAATTTCTGCGATTCGCCGAAATTTTTCAGCATTTTTTATACTCCAGCTTATAATAAATCGCTTTGCGTCAATCTTTCATTAATTTTTTCGGCAAGTTCGTGCCATTTCTCAGGTGAAATATCTTTCCAGAATCTGCACGCACATTCGTGTCTGTCAGCAACAAGTTCAAGCTGTGGATTCTCGATTACACATTTATCCTGCTTGAAAAAGCATCTGGGATTAAACTTGCAGCCGTCGGGAAAATCAAGAGGATTCGGCACAGTTCCAGGAATGACATCGAGCAGCTCTTTTTTCGTGCCTATTCGCGGGATTGAGTTGAACAAACCGATTGTATAAGGATGTCTCGGATTCTTGAATATTTCGGATGCTGACGATTTCTCAACGATGTGCGACGCGTACATGACCGCAATTTCATCCGCCATTTGCGCAATAACACCTAAATCATGCGTAATAAACAGGATGCTCATGCCGTATTCGTTCTGCAATTCCAGCATCAAATCGAGGATTTGCGCCTGGATTGTAACATCAAGCGCGGTTGTCGGCTCGTCCGCGATAAGAAGGTCAGGATTGCACGAAAGTGCCATGGCAATCATGACGCGCTGCTTCATTCCACCAGACATCTGATGCGGATACTCGTCAATGCGCTGGTCAGGCGAGGGAATGCCAACTTTGTCCAACATCTGAATCGCTTTCACACGTGATGCCCGATAATTCAGCTTCTGGTGAAGTTTAATTGCCTCAATAATCTGGTCACCGACAGTGTAAACAGGATTTAGTGAGGTCATCGGTTCCTGAAAAATCATCGCAATATCATTGCCGCGAATTCTGCGCATCTGCTTTTCGCTGATTTTCAACAAATTCTGACCCCTAAATAAAATCTCGCCTGAAACAATTTTACCCGGAGGCATCGGAATAAGCTGCATTATCGAATAGCTCGATACAGATTTCCCACAGCCTGATTCACCTACTAGACCGAGTGTTTGCCCCTTCTCAAGAGAAAATGACACGTTTTCAACCGCCTTCACAACTCCGTCATCGGTGTAAAAATATGTGCTGAGATTCTTAACATCAAGCAGGATTTCACTCATGTTTTCCTCGTCAAACTGAAAGTATCAATGTTTTATCATAAATCAGCATGTATTCTAAGAGAATTATCAGGTGCTTTCACGCGAATTCTTTTTGCCTCTGCGAACAACTAAATATATGTAAATTATTATTGCAGGAATAAATGAAATACTGCAAAATTCAACAACCCAGCTTCCGTCCTTGATGAATTTCAACGGATTAACCAAAGTAAACGGGTAAAATGGATGCAAATCATAATGATAAAAACAATCAAGCAGAAGATGAAACCAAAACCCGAACAAAGCTGAAACAAGAATCTTCAAAGTATTCGAGTGATATTTAAGTTTAAATTCTGTCATGAGTGTATGAAACCGCTTGCGTAGAAAAAGTGCAGCTCCACCCCATGCAAGTGCAATAATACTTCCATAAGTGAAGGTGTGGGCTATGGGATGCAATCCAGAATCTGGATAAAAAGTTACTCCACTAATCATTACAACCAAAACTTCAAGATCAATAATTACATTTGAGAGTATAAACACCGGAACATCAATAAACCTTTTCAGAGGTAAGGCTATCAAAGCACTTGGACCGACATGAAAAAGCGTGAACGGCATATTTACCTTTTTTTCCAATTATAAAAAATCCTCCTATATCTGGAGGATTTTCGCAAGATTTTGCAGATTATTATTTAATTTTCGTCGTCGTCGTCATCGTCATCGTCACCCCAGAATTCCTTTCTTTTCTTCTTGAGTTTTGTCAGTTCTTCCATCTTGTCCTTTAATTTGTTCTTAATTTCGTCGTATTTCGATTTCGCTTTGTTGAGTTCTTCGCGGTATCTCTCAAGTTTTTTCTTGGTTGTCTTCTTCTTCTCAAGCATCTCCTCCCATTTTTTCTGTGCTTCTTCGAGTTTTTTGAACGCTTCCTTTATTTTCTCACGTAGATTCTCCATCTCCTTGGCAAATTCCTTATCATTCTTCTCGCGCTCACCCCGAAGCTTTTTCATCTTCTCAATTCTCTTTCTATCCTCTTTTTTGTCGGATTTCAGCTTTCTCCACGGTTCAAGCTTGTCAAGCATCTCTTCTAACGCTTTTTTCGCTTTCTGCAATTCTTCCCATTCCTTTAGCTTTTCCAGTGCTTTTTCGAGTTTATTCCCAGTATATTCAAGCTTTTTTGCAGCTTCTTCAAATTCCTTTTTCAGCTTGTCGATTGCTTCCTGCAATTCATAAACCTTCTCGCGATACTTTTTACCAGGAGTGCTTTTGCCTTTGTCAGGCGTCTTTTTACTACCGCCTTTTCCAGCATTCAAATCCGATGTAATTGAAAGAACGAACACAAGACCAATAATCAACAGCAATCTTTTCATATATGCTCCTTTCTACAAATTGCTTTTTTTGGACAGAGAGTTAAAACACGCGAAATCTAATAAGGTTTCTATATTATTATAAAAAAAATCCCCCGAATTTACCGAGGGAATTTCATTTTATTATAATGGTAGATTTTACGTTGCTTTCATCTCTTAGCAAATATTAATCCTCATCATCTCTTTCGCGCCATTTCTTAATGCGTTCAAGGTCTTCACTCTTGTCTTTGTATTTACTTTTAAGCTCATCAAGTTTTCGTTTTGCTTTGTCAAGTGCTTCACGGTATCTGTCAATCTTTTTCTTTGTGGTTTTCTTCTTCTCCAGCATTTCTTCGAACTTCTTCATAGCTTCATCAACCTTCTTAATTGCTTCTTTAAGCTTGTTCCTTAACATCTCCAGTTCTTTTCGGTACGCTTCGTCATTTTCCTCACGTTCTCGATATCCTTCCTTCATTCTTTCGATACGCTCTCTGTCGCCGGGTTCATCACCCTTTAGATTGCGCCAGGGTTCAAGTTTGTCCAGAATTTTCTCAAGCTCTTCCTTCGCCTTCAAAAGTGCTTTATATTCTTTGATTCTATTGAGAGCTTTTTCAAGTTTCTTCTCTGCTGATTCACACTCCTTCTCAGCTTTAGCTAGCTCCTTCTTGAGCTTCTCAACCTCAGCCTCAAGCTCCATGAGTTTGCGTTTTGCTTCCTTTTCCCAATCATTTCCCCAATCTCCACCAGGTCTTGGTCCAGCTTTCCCACCTGGATTCCATCCGCCTGGTCTTCTTCCACCCTGAGCATTTGCTTCGTTTACGACTACTAACATGAAAAGCAAGGTTAAAACAACAACAATACGTTTCATCATATCACTCCTTTAAATGTGCAAATGACTTAACACAAATTTGTAAGCTAAGTTTCTATATAATGATTATATGACACTTTTTTTTTCCAATTCTTTCTTACTTTTTAATTACATGTTGGAAAGTTTCGGTCCGCCTCTATACGCAGCAATTAATTTGCCGCCTTTTGGATCAGATAAAATGATGAATCCGAATGTTTCCCAGAATTTCACAAGATTACTTTCCGCAATTACAAAAACTTGATTGCTCGATTCAAGACGCTCTAAGAGCATTGTTGCTAGTTTCCGTGCTATTCCTTTGCCCTGGTATTTTGGATGAACTATCAGCCAGTGAATATATGCATAGAAATTTTCGTCACCAACAGCATTGGCAAGACCCACAAGCTTCCCATCAATAAACGCTGTTACCAATTCTTGAGAGTTTGTCAGTGATGAAAGCAGTTTTTCAGGATAATCCGCATGAGGCCAATCAACCGCTTTGAACAACTCGACAATATCATCCAAATTAAGGTTCTCAGACTTTTTATCTGTAAATAATTGCATGTCCATAACAATCCCCAAACATATTTTAAATTCAAATTATCACTATATGTCATTTATCAGTTAATTGCAAGAAA
>JAIOTL010000454.1 GCA_021106775.1 Planctomycetota bacterium
CACGATAATGCGCATGAGAAGAAGAATCAGGTTCTCGATTCTAACGCGTCGTTTGGTTTTCTTCATAGCTGCAAGCAGAAATTCCATTGCTGCCCATTTTGTAACGAAATAGCGAGTTCTATTGAATAAATGAATGAGAATCGGGATTAATATCGCTGCGATTCCGCCCCAAAGTAGTATGTTAAATGCTCCGAATTCCATCTTTTTGAACCTTTTCTGGGTTGATTATCAGCAAAATAATTATTCTCGGCAAACAAGGAATAATGTTTAAAATTACTTGCGCGAACTTGACCTAGTTGCCAAATACGCTGACAAGGCAACATCAAGCATCATATCCGTGTCTAACAGAACATAATCTGCCTTCGTTTTCAGACAGATTCTGCGAATATCCGTTGTAAATTTGTCCATTTCCGCAAGATATGCCTTGCGCAACGGTCGAGGGTCAAGAAGCAGTTCGGGATATTCCTCAAGACCTTCAAAGCGCGTCATCCTATCGAATGGAAATGTCAATTCATAGCGATCAAGCAGGTGAAATACAATGACTTCGTGCTTTTTTGCCTGCAACTGTGCGATTCCCTGCTTGAAATCCTCAGGTGGATTAAACAAATCTGAGATTATGATTACAATGCCTCTGGTACCCGTATTTGCTGCAAGCTGCTGGATTACCGGACCAACTTTCGTATCAGGACCGATTACCGGATTCTCAAGCAACGAAATCATATCAAGCAGTTTTTTATGATGCGTTCCCGGTGAGACGCTTTTGTAAATTTCCTTATGGAAAGTGTACAAACCCACCGCATCCTGCTGTGCCTGAATAAGATATGCTAAAGATGCTGCAATGTATTTGCCGTATTCGAGTTTACTCGGGTTTTCACTGTCCGAGCCGTAAGTCATTGATTCCGAAGTGTCAAGCAGGATGTACGCCTTGAAATTCGTTTCCTCCTCGTACTGCTTGATATAATATCTGTCTGATTTTGCGAAAACCTTCCAGTCGAGGTGTTTAATGTCGTCTCCTGCAACATATTCACGATGCTCAGCGAATTCCACTGAAAAGCCGTGATAGGGCGATTTATGAAGCCCCGCTAAAAATCCCTCGACAACATGTCTTGCTTTTAATCCGAGCCTGGAAATCTTATTCAGGACTTTCGGGTTCAGGTACTTTGTTAAATCAGCTTTTTGTTTATGTTTGGTTGCCATGTCATTATTCCAGAATTTACTAAGGATTCTCGTAAAATTAACTTGGGAATTTTCTCCTCAACACCTTAATTATACGGCAAAAACACCCCATGATTGAATATTTATACGTAATACGAGGAAATAATGCAAATTATTATTGAGTGGGGTTATTTGTTGTAATGCATTTCAGCTGAAATGATTGGTAAATTGGTAAACTCCATTGAATAAACACGATTTCACAGACAAAAGAAAGATTTTATCTAAATTAAATGTAATATGATTTCGATATTACCTTATGTGAGAATAATAATTCAGGTTGTCTCGAATATAAGAATTTTATTCCCGATGACTCTGATGGAAGAAAACATTGAATTTTTTGCATTAATTGCGATAATTTAATAATAGCTACATTGTAAAACGAAATTACTCTAAGGATATACAATGGATATCAAACTCAAACTTCCCAATACTAAATGCAGCGAATGGAATGATCTTTTTTCAGAAAGATATCATCGAATGTTCAGAGTAGCGGATGTCGATGAGTGGGGAATGCATGAAAAAAGAATGAATCACATCAAAAAGCAGATTAAAGAAAACAGTGAATTTCAAAGCTTGGAGGTTGATGATAACAACTTTGTTTTGCCTGAGAAAAAGACTCTCGCGATTCGTGGATTAGGATATTGGATAGGCTCATTGCAATGGGACAAAACTAATGAATCAATGAGCGATACAGTGATTTCCGGCAAATTAAGTAAATATTGGCTGGCTGCACCTATCGCGATTATCGGACTTGCTATTGCGCTTTGGTTTTTCAAAGATTTTGTCGGTTTTTTGCAACCAATCGCTGATAATTCATTAATTTATGTAGGTTCTGTTGTACTAATTACCGTATTAATCGGCATTCTTAATTATTTTATACATTATGTCTCGGTTAAGAGCATTTTGGAACAACTTACGATTTTCTTGAAGTACAATGAGATTTCATACGAATTCGGAAACGATTTATTTGACGCAGAAAAAGCCAGGGAAGAAGCAAAATTGGAATTTGAGAAGAGTCTGCTTGATGCAGAAGTTTCCGAAGCGAAAGAAGAAAAACCTCTGGTTGACACTATGGACGCATTGACAACTGATTATGTTCCTGAAACGATTGACGAAGATCATGCTACTGAAATACTTATACAACCTAAACTTGATGACGAAGAATCGTATCATGTTGATTTCGATGAAGAAGTCGGCGAAGAGATTACTGAGGAATATGACGCTCAGTCGGCAGAGAGGAAACAACTTGTTGAAGGTGAATCCGTTGAAGAAGTATTCGAAGACGCGGATGAAGAAGAGCTTGAACCCTGGACTGGCAGCGTTTCTTCATATGAAGAACCCAGTCTTATGATGGAAATTGAAGATGTTGTCGAAGATGAAGAAGTCTTTGTCTCAGCTAAAGATTTTTCTGACTCGGATGCTGAAAAAGTTAAACTTATGGATGACGGTATCGACCAAACACTTGAAATGAAAGAAATTGGTGAATTCGATAGCGAGATTGAAGGTGGAATTCAGTTCGGCGGAGACTCAGCATTTCAGGTGGGAGCGAGAGATGATTCTGACGATGATGCTTTAGAAAGCTTCGATGCAGGCGATGCGGAAGCGACAAAAATCGACGATGAATTGATTTCGCCTGACGATGCATTTGCCCAGGGATTCTCACCTCAGATTATGTCTGACGATGAATTGGCAATGCCTGAGCTGGCTGAAGACGAAGAGATTAGTATCGATGAAGATTTCGAAGTACCTGAAATTTCTGAGGAATATGAAGAAGAAGTTGAGGACGATTACTTTGTGCCCGATGCAATTGAAGATTTCGAAGAAACTGAAATAGATGTCAGTGAAGCATTGGACGATGAGTTAATTGACGACGATTATACCATTGAAGTAGTGGAAGAAGTAGAAGATACAGGATTCGGTCAGGAATTTGAGGAGACAAATTTCGGTGAAATAGAAACTGTGGAAGAAGAAGCATCCGAAGATTCAGAAATCGTTGAATTTACAGACAGTGAATACACCGAACCTTTTACACGCCCCATAACTGATATGGATGAGTTGGAAGTTACCGACGATTTTGATGTGCCTGATATTGCTTCAGAGTACGTAAGCCCGGAAACCATGGATGATTTCACCGAATCGGATATCCCGGACGGCTTAATGGATTCGGAAATCACACAGGATATGGGTATCGCGGATGCGGATATTAAATTTCCAGGTGATGAAATCGAAACTGATGATGCAGAAGACATTGAATCCGAGATTTTTGAGATTCCAGACATTACCGAAGAAGAAGATGAAACAGAATTACCCGATGATTTCAATACCCCGATAATCGAAGAAGAAGACGGTTTCGAAGATGCCACAGAATATGTCGTGCAACAAAGCGATGATGCTAACGTTACAAGCATCGACTCATATGAAGAAAGTACATTAAATGACGATGAAATCGAGGAAACACAAGAAACCGAGAATGACAAGGACACAATTATCGAAGAAGATTTAGATGGTCCTACCGAGATTTCAAGCGTCGAAGAAATTATCGGCGATGATGTTGAAATTTTCGATGCTGAGCAAGCTTTCGCAGGTGATACCGAATTTTTTGATGATGTCGAGGAAATCGTAAATTTCGAGGATGATGAAGCAGAAGATGAAGACAATATCGAAGACCCAGCGGAAGAAGATAACGACTGGGAAAAAGAATGGTAGTAGAACCTGCAATAATTTGTGGAAATATACAATGAAAAGGGGGGAAATTAACCCCCCTTTTTCGTTTCAAGCGAAAACGTTTATAAAATTATGTCGGAAAATTGGCGTCTGTATAGACTTTCTGAACATCGTCATGGTCATCTAGGTCATCCATCAGTGCAAGTAACTTCTCCGCTGTGTTGTCGTCAATATCAATCTGAGTCTGCGGAATCATGGTAATTTCAGCAACTTCAGTAGGTATTTCCTTTTCTTCGAGTGCTTTTACAACATTGTAGAATTCTGTAGTTGAGGTGATAATCTCGTAAACATCATCGTCAGTGTTAGTGCCTACGTCCTCAGCACCAGCTTCAAGCGCGAGTTCCAGAAGAGTATCTTCATCAACAGCATCAATTTTCACAGTGATTAAACCATTGTTATCGAATTTATATGATACTGAACCCTGCGGCGCGGTTTTTCCACCACGTTTTTCAAGGATTTTACGTACTTCTGGACCGGTTCTATTGGTATTATCGGTTAATGTGGCAATAATCACACTGACACCTGCGGGTCCGAAACCTTCATAAACCGCTTCGGTATAATCTGAACCACTATCTTTTTCACCTGCCCCTTTTTTAATGGCGTTTTGAATTGTATCTTTTGGCATACTTATGCTGCGAGCTTCTTGAATCGCATATTGAAGTTTGAGGTTGCCATCAGGGTTAGGTCCGCCGTGTCTAACAGCAGTGATAATCTGCTTTGCGATTTTGGAAAACTGTTTACCTTTTTTTGCGTCCGCCGCACCTTTTTTTCGGCGTATTGTTGCCCAATGTGAATGACCTGACATGTATACTCCTTTGTATTTTTAGGCATTTAGGTTATTCAAATTTTAATAATAATAAATCTTACAATAATTGTTTTTTTGTGTAAAACCATGATTAAGGTTCACACGGAGTAATTTAACAAAGAAGATTTCACAATGCAATTGAGGAGATTTGCAGAAGATGGATTATGAAATTGATGTGATATACGAGGCTGAGAATGAGTTCCTGCCTGTCTCGAAACAGGTTCAGAAGTTGATTTCTGCGATTTTGACTGAACATGATACAGTCCAAGCAGAAGTTTCAGTCGCCTTTGTAAATGATGTCGAAATTGTCGAGTTAAACAAGAAATATTTTAACAAATCAACAACAACCGATGTAATCGCCTTCGATCTCCTTGAAGAATGTGAAGATTCTCGGTTTATCGACTACGACCATGTACCGGAATCGAGTGCTATGATACTGACAACATGCAAACTCAAGAATAAAATTGTTGAAGGCGAGATTATTGTGAATGCGAATAGAGCGCGGGAAGTTTCCGACGAATATGGAAACACTGCATATCAGGAGACGATGTTGTATGTTATTCATGGTTTGCTTCATATTCTTGGTTATGATGACCTTGAGGATGAGAAAAAACGGATTATGTGGGTGTTTCAGGATTATTATTTTGAAAAATATGTTAAATCAGATGCTTCTTAGTTTATATTACTAAAAATTAATAATACAGGTGAAATATGCGCATAAAACTCATTATAACTTTGTCTTTCATACTTTTGCTGGCGTCTATGCTCTCTGCTGCAGTTGCGAAAAAGCTCAGCATGGAATTCCTCGTTGAAAACTCGAAAGTGATTGTTCACGGCAAGGTTAAATCCTTGAATGCCGCCTGGGACAAAGATAAAAAGGCGATTTGGACTGAAATTGAGATAGAAATTGAGAAAACACTCAAGGGTGATGCAAAAGATACGATTAATGTGTATGTCAGAGGTGGAAAGGTTGACGATATTGCGCAGGAAGTAGCTGGCAGCGCGAATTTCAACAAAAATGATGAAGTCGTGGTTTTCTGCTGGGTAGATTCCGAAAAACGAATCCAAATACTTGGCATGTCGCAAGGTAAATTCAAGGTTTTTTATGGTAATGACGAAGAAAAGTACGCCAAAAATTCCGTTACTGGACTTAAACTTATGGACGATGACGGCAAACCACTTGATAAGAAGAATTACCTGCCAACTGAAATGAAACTTACAGATTTTTTGGAATTAATTTCGAAGCTTGCAGACAAAAATGAGAAAAAATAAATATATGATAATTCGTACGGAATTGCCTTGAGTTAAAGAGTTAAGGGATATTGATGTCGATATTTGATGAAGAAACTCGACTACTGCTTAGTTCGTTTGAGAAAGGCTTGGGGTTACCGCTTTGGCAGTATCATCTTTTCTCACCATTCCTGATTAATCATATATCCAATCAACACTTAATGCAGCTTGTGCAGATTGCTTTCGATGCTCTTGACAAACCCTTGTATCCGTACTCTCAGCAGGATGTGCTTGATAGATGGGATGCGATTTCGTTACTTTCAGCGTTGTCATCGAAGCTGAGTACTGAAATTATTGAAAGTTTTATGATATTGCTCATTGAAACCCTTCATTTTCCTGCTGCACCCGTTCGCGCCAACGCTGCTCTTGCGATACTTGAAATCCTGGGCAAAATCAAGAATCAGGCACTGCTTGTAAATATGTCGCGCAGGTTGAAAACAGTTTTAAAGGCTGATAAATCGATGTTTGTGCGATATTTTGCGGATTTGGCAATAAAAAAGCTCAAAAAAACAGGCATCTCAAGCAATTTCATTTTTTTCAAGGGTGCAAGTCCGCTTTCGGGTATCGAATCGTCAAAACTGTTTCATCGGTTTATCCGGCTTTGGATAACAGGTAATATTGAGTTTTATCAAGGTGATTATAAACGCAAAAAGCTTGCTCTGAACATGGGTGACGTTGACACAATTGAGCCGCAGTTGCTTAGCGATTTCACCATGCAAAATAAAGTTCCACTACCACTCAGTTACATGCAGTTTCTGGTCGATATTGCAAACGGCGGGCAATTGTCTCGAATGACAAGGAATCTTCAGCTTTTGCATAATGATGAGTGGATACTTGAAGATGAGCCAGAAGCCTGGCAGGTTTCCTGGGTTTCGATATATCCCGCGAGACCGAATTGGGTTTCAGTTGTTGACACAGACGAGGAATTTATACCTGATGAACTTCAAACAAACTCTATCTCGAAACAATTTACAGATATTGGTGACCTTAAGAATGCGAGCAAATTCTGCTCTTTCACCACGCTGATTGAAAATGTTACATCTAAGAAATCGTTGAATTTTGATTATAATTCTGATGAAGATTTGCGCAAATTTAGTTTTAAGACCCAATCGATTTCTCGAAATGCATTAAAATTCTACCTTTGGATAAATCACCCTCTTCAATTGTAGTACAGTGTCAAGCAAATTTCGAAGGGTTGTCATTCCCGTGAAAACGGGAATCCAGACTGATACATTATTATATTCTAACTTATTCAGGATTCCCAATTAAGTTGGGAATGACAGTTTTTTTGAATCCTTTAGTACTTTCTTGACAAAGCAGTAGTGTGTTTTTACATGAGTTAATCTATAGCAGAACAGGCATGCAAGGTGGATAAACCCATATTTTTCTTGCGACCCTTTTGCATATTTCACCGAATCTGTCGGGTTTGTAGAGAAAATTTCCTGTATTCGATAAAATGGTAGGACAGGCATCTTGCCTGTCAGAACTGAAACGTTGCCTGAGCGTAGTCGAAGGCATCAAGAAGCTTTAGG
>JAIOTL010000392.1 GCA_021106775.1 Planctomycetota bacterium
AATTCAATCTTATGGACATTGTGCAGGTTCAATATTACTCGCTTGAAGCAGGTGGTTCCCTGCTTGCATTCTCAGCAATCGCAATCGCTATGCTCATTGTGTACAACATGAATTTTAAGGTCTATGACGAGAAATTCCGACAGCAATTCGTTTTCACTGACCAGAGCGCGCTGAAACTCGTTGTTGGAAAGCTTTTGTGGTCGATAATGCAGAATATAGACGTTTTCTTCGGTTCATATCGTCTTGAATATGTGCAAAAGAGGGTTGAGCAAATTCTCAATGATGAATCGAAAGAGAAAACGAAAATGTTCAAAAAGCAAAAGAAAAAGTCTGGAATTAAAGAAGTGGGCGGCAAGGATACAGATAAGAGCAAATATTCTCCATCAAGTGACAAGGAAACAACTTCGTTTGGACAGGCAGTTTCAAGCGATGATTCATTTATCGAAAAAGAGATTGAGCGTACAATAAATCAGAAGCTTGAATCATTGAACGATTATCTTGACCTTGATGAATTAGATATAAAATTAACGCCAGAACAGGTTGAAAATTTCAAAGAAAACGTTGTTAAAAAACTCGGTTTTGATCTTGCATCAGAAATTATCCGCGTATTCAAGAAAAAGATTAAGCATATCGAGTTCGAAAAAGTTGTCCAAAGTGACAATAGAGTGGTTGGGCATATTGAGGTTGCGGAATTCGGCATTATGAATCTGAGAGATACAAACCTCGACCTTATTCAGCTTGGTGGATACTTGCGAAGTCTTTTGAACAAAGCGATGGATGAGATTAAGGATAATTTTGGCAATATTTTCCTAAAAAGAATAATTGTCAATCTTTACGATAAATTTTCGTGGGAAGAACGCGAGCTTATTCACACATTTCTACTTTTTGACCGCGAAAGTGAGTTCAATCTTCAACATTACCGAGATGACCAGCTTTCCACCGATGGATTGCGAGCATTTCTCAAACAAATACCGGTTTTCGCAGATTTTGCAGACGACGAAATACTTGCACTTATCAATAAATTTGCTGAGGAGAATTATCCCGCTGACTCTGAAGTTATTAAGATTGGCGAACTCTGCAGCAGGTTCTATATTATTTTGAAAGGGCGTGTACAGGTTCAGCAGGAGGAATCACATGAGCTGACACACGATAAAGTCCTAGGAAAACATGCTGAGTCGAACATGATTAACATTGCATTCTTGCGCAGAGGTGATTTTTTTGGTGAACAATCACTTCTTGCAAACTCACCTAACTCAAGCACTATCGTAACCATCGAACCTACAACCCTTCTGAGTCTTGATAAGTCGGACTTTGAATTGTTTGCTACCCAGTTTAGAATGGTTCAGCAGAAGTTGAATGTGGCATTTGAGTTTGTGGAATTGCTCGAGGAAATGGAGGTTTTCAGGGAGTTATCATCGCAAAGGGTGCGCGAGATTTCCGTACGGATGATACCGAGAAGCTATGCTAAGGGTGACGTGATAATCAACGAAGGTGAGGAAGGCGATGCATTTTATGTGATTAAAAAGGGCATTGTCGATGTTTTCAAACAATTTGATACGGATGATGAGCAAATACTGTCGGAAATGAAGCGTGGGGAGTATTTTGGTGAAATTGCCATGCTAAAGAAGTCAAAGCGCACTGCAACCGTGGTTGCGAAAACGAAGGTTGAGCTTCTAAGGCTTGACAAGGTTGACTTTGATGAGCTTCTTGGCGAATATTTAAGCCCCAATTCTGTTCTGCAACGCACAGTCTGGCGAAGGTCAGCGGATACCGAAGCAAAAACAACAATCATGAAACCAAACGATGATATGTTGAAATAATTAAGTTATTTTAAGATGGTGCTATTTATATGAAGTATCATAATAATATTGAATTGTAATTTTTATTGGAGAAGGTTATGCCAAATTCTGAAAAAATTAAATCGTTGTTTTCTCAAGCTGATGAATTGAATCAGAAAACACATGAATCTTTCAAAAAAGGGGATACTGATGAATTGAAACGATTCGTTAATGAAGCTATTGTGCATTATCAAGAAATTTTGAATATTGAACCAAAAAACGCAAAGGCATTGTACTTACTCGGTAATAAATACTACGAAATCAATGAGTTCAATGCTTCTCTTTCGTCTTATGACAAAGCAATTGATGTACTAAAAAGTGAAAACGATGACGATTTAATTATTGATGTGAGGATAAATCGAACAGGGACACTGTGTGAACTTGAAAGATTTGATGAATCAATTGCTGATTGTAATAGTATTTTAACAGATTATGCGAAACATCATGAATTCACAGACATTGAAAGCTCATGTAATTGGATTAAGAATAATTGTGCTAAACGAAAGAAAAAAGGTTAAAAGGGGAGATTGACGTAGATCTGGTGGTCTTCAATTTTGCACATGGACAACATCGGTCTGAGTTTGTCATTTAGGAATCGATGCACACCTTTCAAATGCTCTGGCTTGAATTTCGCCCAAGTTACGTACAATCCAAGTTGTACAAATTTCTTAATTTCACGTTTGTACGACACTTTTTCAAGTTCTTTAGCGATGTTTCCTTGACCGATAAAGACAACCCTGGGATTGCTACTTCCATGCCACACAATGAAAACACCCTGCTGTCGTTTGTATAATGGGTCGCTGAAGTCGAGTTTCATCAGCTCATGCCAATAGCATTGATCAGTACGCTCCCATTTCACTTCCAACGGCATAAATCCTCCAATTTTCCGAGTAGAAGCACTATTCTTCATTACTTGATAATTAACGTCAATCGACGCTAAACTTGAAGTAATATTAAAGAGAAATCGTTCATTTTTTTGCATCTTTGTAGTTAATGCATTCACAATTTATGATTAATAAACGCTAGGTCAGGCATCTTACCTGGCTCTTTCAGCATCATCAATGACAGGCTAGGAAGCCCGTCCTACCAATACCTAAAATTCTGTAACACAGCCTAAATCTGCTATTCTTCGGGGATAATCGAGCGGACGACAATCCTGTTACCAGATACTTCAACCACCTGAACCCTTGTGTTTGGGTCGATAATATTGCCCTCGGTAACAACATCATATACAATCCCGCTTATGTCGATTGCACCCGCAGGTCTTAATTGAGTTTTCGAAATGCCGATTTGACCGATTAACGATTTCTCTTCTTGCACAACAGCCTGACGCTCTTCTTTTGGAAGGTCTGTTCCCTGGGCTATCATGCGTTTTCCAAGAGATGTATTCGGGAAAATTTTGAATGCCAGCGCGAGAACAACCGGCACAAGCACTACAGAACCACCAACCAGAATCAATCCTTGTGTAACACCTTCTTCGAAACCGAATACAAATCCTCCGATAAACGAACCTACTGCAAGAATTGATATTATTCCGCCTGAAGGTATCAGAACTTCAGCAAATATCATTAATAAGCCTAATATTATCAACATTATACCAATTGTCATATTATCCTCCTACTGCAAGTGTGCGCAAGAAAGCGGTTGTTCTGGATAAACCCAGTTGAATGTATAAATTAATTAATCTATATTGATTTTTGTTTCAGCTTCACCATCTATCGCGTACCGTCTCACAATGATTCGATTACCGCTTGTT
>JAIOTL010000287.1 GCA_021106775.1 Planctomycetota bacterium
ATTGCTTTTCGACCGACAATCTTTATCTCAGCAGGTTTCAACAGTCTCCCAACAGGTGCTGCTCCATCAATCTTCAACGGAACATCACAATAAGTGTATGAAGTACCATAAAATCCGTCAACAATCATCGACATCCTAAGCATCACTCGTGGATGCGAGCCTTTTGGCAGATTCCACAGCGTTTGTGAAGAAAGCCCGTTTTTCGGAATGCTGATATCGTGGGAAATCTTCTGCCAGAGTTTGCCGTCATTTGTCGAATAATCAATGTTGAGTTTGCATTCGTTTGTTGTTGTAGCCTTCCATCCAAGCGAAAAACCTTCGCCACCTTTAAGAAGTGCAACAGTTGAGAGAGTGTTCAGATGTGCTCTCGGTACAGGTACAAAACCTTTGAAGAATGCTTCAGGACCGTCGTTTGTTCCTAAATCATGCTCTTTTTCACCGGTTTTTGTAACACAGCGCACAGAAAAACCTAAATTTGCAGTTGCGCCCTGATATTCAATTGTTCCGAACTCATTTTTGGTTTTCAAAACATTTTCGGTCTTTTCTTCCGTCCATGTCCATAGATTATTTTTATATTCACCTCGCCAGAGCTGAACCTCAGTAATCTCACGCGTTCCAATACCCAGAATATGATACCCAAACTCAATTCCGCCAGAAATCGTGCGAACGTTAACAATCATCGCTTCCGGATTCTCACGAAGATTTATCACGAAAGGTGCTGGATTCTCTATCTCTGATGAATAATTGCTCAAATCTGTAGCAGCAATCTTAAATTTTGCTTGTGTTGTTATTATTTCGGGAATTACCCAATCGTATGAAAATTTATTGTCTGTCATTGTAAGAGGAACACTGTTGATAAGGCTCCAGCTTCTGCCATTGTCATGCGAAAAATACAATGAAACTGAATAAACGTCAAGGTTAAGGTCATCAATCTGACCTGTAATTTTTACTTTCTCTTCCGCGATATATTCCTTACTCGCAAGGAAACTCGTGAATTTCAGCTTTGGTGCTTCGGTGTCAATCAAAATACTTTTCTCAGCATCAGTCTTATTCTCAACATTTCCTGCATAATCCGTCGCAACTGTCATAAGCTCGTATCTGCCATCATCAGGCAGTGTTGCCTTCATCGGAGAATAAGTATTATCGTCAAATGCAAGTTTATTCCAGGTTGATTCACCAAGTTTACGATATAGAAGCTTTATCTCAGCAAGCGGTGAATCCCCGATATCATTGTATGAATAATCGAAAATAATATCACGTTTGTTTATCTCAAGGTGCCCCATGCTGGTAACAGGCGGGACATTATCGACAAAAATAGGTGATTTCAGCATGGCAAACCCGAAATGACCTGCATCGTCAACGATACTCACTTTGAATACAAGCTTCTGAATCCCGGACTTTGCAGCCTGATATTGCAGAGGTGCAACGGGATATGGCGTTGCTGCACGAGTGATAGGTTTCCACAAAATACTTCCGTTGTCAGAGACACTTCCAACTTAGACACTGACTTTTCGGCTGATTTTAACTCCGTCTGTGATTTTCCACATCACAGGAATTGTTTCACGTCCGGAGAAGATTTCACCGGGTTTTGGACTCGAAATCAGTACAACTGGAGAACGAGTATCAACGAATACTTTTGCGTCTGGCATTTCACCAGGTTCGGGTGCATCTACTCCGTTCGTCGCCTTAACGCTGTAAACACCATCTTCGAAGGCATAAAATTTTAGAGGTTCGCCGTTTGTGAGTGTGGAATATTTTTTCCAGCCTTCGAATTTGTCGGATTTGAACCAGCACGTAAGCTTCGGTATGTACTGAAAATGAATAATCGCAGGCTTTGTATAATTCGTAACGTAGTAAATTGGTGTCCTGACAGCACTTGTGAGAAGCATGCTTCCCAGAACTAAAAGGATAGAAAGTATCAGAAAAGACTTTTTCACTTTTGTTCTCCTGTAAAATATTTATTAATGATAATTCATAAATTATGTAAAACACGCAGGTTTACCTGTGCAGACTTTCTGCTTTCCTTTTCATTCACTACAATAGGGCATATAACTCCTGTGTCCTATTGTCAATGTTGATGAGTAAAAGCAGGTTTACCTGTATAAAATATCGTTTAATATGCTGAAAACTTGATTTTTAATCACCATTTCACGATATATATTTTCCATTTTTTATCAAAATTTAACATATTGTTCATTATTTGCGCAAATTTGCCTGTCCTGAATTTTTCGTCATTTGGTGCCGACGATTTTTCTGGTTTCGCAGAGATTTATTTCTTCATGGGCACGAGCATGTCTTCGTCGTATTCGAGTTTTGATGATTTTAGGTCTGCGACAATGCCGTACTCAGGGAAAAAATGAATTTTATTGTTAAAACCCTTTGATGCATACGTATCTTCGTCGCCGCCAAAGTCCAGGAACACTGAAAGACTGGAACCACCATGATAGTTGTTTCCGCCGGCACGTCCAGGCGCGGAACCGTAATAATCTTTGCCAGCAAGGTCTTTGAAGATGCAAATTCCGTTGTGTGCCGTCGCTCCAAGCGAAAATCCGCCGCCTTGATACCAGTCGTCGCCAGCTTTGTCGATGAAAAGAACAACTGTCTCATCCCAGCTTAGACCGGACATCACGCCGTTTCTGCTGTAGTATTTGTCGTTTCCGCCTTCTTCGATAAAGGTACCAAGTGCCTGATGTGCTGCGAATCCCTGCGCATAACGTCCGCCAATATAAACATCATCTTCTTTTCCATCGTCAAAAAGCATACCCCAGCCGTGATAATATCCGCCGCCTTGACCGAAAATGCCGACTTCGTACTTATCTTTCCCCTGCATGTCATGCAAAATCCCGATCCCACCGGATGCGAACATGCGCAAACCAAGACCTGCACCTTGTCCCCAACCTTCGTAAAGTCCGAGAGTACCGTAACTTGAAGGTTTTCGACCTTTGCAATAATAATTGTCATCACCCGCCATGTCAGTCAGAACAGCAACGCACTTCGGCATACCAAGACCATGCATGTAACAATGTCCTTCGTACCTGTCATTGCCTGCACCATCGACAAGCTGCGCAACTCCCCAAATACCAGCTGCCTGCGAAAAATACTGCGCCCGGTACGTGTCATCGCCAGAAACGTCTAAAAGACAACCTATGCCCATCATTGCTGTTGCCTGCGACCAGTTAATTCCGATGTAAGTATCATCACCTTTGAAATCAACAAGTGCACCTACGCCCATAAAACCAGTTCCCTGCACATAATCGCGAGTTGATTCATATGCGTCATTTCCCGCTAAATCTACCAAAATCGCACAGTTTATTGTTCCGTTTGATGAACCTGCATTGTTCGCATAAAAATCATCACCGCCAAGGTCAATCAACACCGCATAATCCTGCGCATACGGGCTGCGTTTCCAATTGCCTTTCTCATCCCGACTCGGTACGAATTTCCCGTACTCGTTGTGCCCCGTGCCTGCAATTGCAATCTTTCCAAACGGAGTATTTCTCTCAAGTACTATTTTCTGTGTTAAATCATGCTTTCCCTTCTGCAAATCAGCAACTAGACTATTGATATAAATAGAATCTGCAAGCTGAAGCATTGACTGCCGTGCATAAAGTAATTGCGCATAATCAATCTTTTTTGCCAACTCGATTAGTTTGAGGAAATCAGCTAGAAGCACCTGAAATTCCTTCTCTGTCCGATGTTCCTGAGGGAAATTTATGTGAATGTACATGTGAGTTTGAAGTTTTTCGCCGAGCTTGTACAGCGTTTCTTCCATGAACTTCATCTCGTCCGCAGTAAACGCCTTGAAAGCTCTGTCTCTATGACCGTTTGCAACTTTTAGTACACTTTCAATCTGCGATAGATGCTTTTCTCCGGAAAGTTCGGTTTTCAGCGGTTCTCTGCTTGCCAGTCGGAATTCAACGTTCAAAGTTTGCATCGCTCCTGTTAGTTGATTCATCAGAGTATTATATCCGCTTCCTTTTGCGCTGATACGTTCTCGGATTATATCCGCTATTTTTTCAATCTGAAACGGGTTGCGCTGGACAAATGCGACATCGTTCAGCTTGAAACCTTCGTGTCTGACAGCAAGGTTTGCAAGCCGAGTCCGTAAATCTTTGTATCCAAGGATTTCTTTCCGCGTTTTCTCGACTTCTTTTCCGTCTTCAACAACTTTTTCCTTGATTTCTCGCACAACTTCATCAATTTCGTAATGTTTTACGAGTTTTTCCGCGAATTCACCTTCGGGCGAGTTTTTACCAGCAAGCATCGGATAAATTTTCTTGTCAGAAGGAAGAAGTGCACCCATTGCGTCGTAACGGTCACCGAGGATTACTGAAATATCGATAAGTTTTGAGTATTTTTTCGCTTTCACGTTGAGTTCAGTGCCTAAATCTTGTCCAAGCATGTATTCTTCAAGTGCAGCAATGATTTCATTGGTCAACTTGACTTTTTTCCCGTTTACGAAAACCTCATATTCAATAATCTCACGAATTATCTTCAATTTGAGCGCATCACCAGCAAAATACTTTGCGAGCATACCGCGAAATTGTTCGATTATCTTCGAAGTTTCATCTGTAAACATTTGCTCGTCAACAGAATAAATAATGTCTCCAACCTGCAAACCAGCTTTCTGCGCAGGTGAAAGGGCAGTAACCATGGTCAACCGAACGCCATGTTTTGCGTCACAACCCTCAATCTTTGTAAGGTTGGCTGCAAGCTCCATGTTAATGCCCATGTAACCCGGACGTTTTGCCTTTATTTTGTCTGCATCCTGGGAAAAGGTTACACCTACAAAGACGAATGCGAATACAAGCAATAGCACAGAAAATTTCTTACACATTTCTATCCTCCAGAATATTTCATTTCATTTTCTAATGTATCATAAATATAGTTCGTGTCATTCCCGCGAAAGCGGGAATCCAGACTAAATTGGTTTTAATTACTGGATTCCCAATCAAGTTGGGAATGACATACTATTCCTCCGAATTTATATGATTATAATTAAAACCTTGTTTAAGCCCGTTGGCAAGCATGTATTTAACAATATCTTGAATCACCTGAGCTTTTGATTTTCCCCAGCAAGGTGCGAGTATATTTTCACCCGAAAGTTCTCCAACAAGCCGTTGAATCACAATAGTTTCAGGCATTCTCGCAATAAACTCCGACACAAGTTTCACAAACTGAGAATATTCCATCGTTTTGAACGCACCATCATGATACTCCTTTGCAAGAGCAGTATTCTGACAAACATATTGGTGATGAATCTTTACGCTGTGAGGATTTAACCATGCCACCTCATCCGCAGTCGCAAAAATATCTGACTCCGATTCGCCTGGAAGCCCGATTATCGCATGCAAAACAACTTTTAATCCATGCTTTTTTGCCAAACATACCGCATTGATTGTTGCTTGATGCAGGTGTCCACGATTTATTCTCTCTAATGTCTTATCATGTGCGGACTGCATACCGAATTCAACGAACAAAAGCTTTGGAAATCGAGAATTATACGAAGCAATCAAATCCAGAATTTCGTCAGATACGCAGTCTGGACGCGTTCCAATCGCTAATCCAACAATTTCCTCGTCATCAATAACTGCGTCATAATTTCGCTTTAATTCTTCAATACTGGCATATGTGTTCGTAAATGCCTGAAAATATGCGATAAACCGGTCATATCCGAATTTTCTGCCGAATTTCTTACCGTTTTCGATCTGCTCTGCAAGTGTTTTATCGGCAAGTTCGCGATGTGCCGGGCTGAAACTTGAATTATCACAAAACACACAACCCGCAGAACTCAGCTTGCCGTCGCGGTTGGGGCAGGAAAAGCCGGCATCGAGGGTGATTTTGTATGCACCTTTAGAATTAATGCTTCTCAGCCAGTTTTTAAATGTCAGGTACGGCATCGGTTCCATAAATCAACATCCATAAAACATTGTGTTGAAATTATATATGAACTTTATGCGTTTGCACTTGATTTAATAAGTGTGAATGTTAATAAATATATCTTTTAAAGGTGAGGTGCCCGAGTGGTCCAAGGGGATGGTTTGCAAAACCATAATGCGTGGGTTCGAATCCCATCCTCACCTCCAGATTTCAAGGGCTTCTTCGGAAGCTCTTTTTTTATGTAAATTACGAACAGTTTTCTTTATGCGATTTTGTTCTAAATGTTTGATAATATTCCGGTATCTGGATTCTTCGGTCGCATTGTTCCCTCAGAATGACAGGTTACGATATTCAGAATGAAAGAAAGAGAAATTATTGCTTTGCGGCACGGAGTTTGAAAATTGCCTGCAGAAGCTCTTCAGATGTTGTGTACGTTTTCCCATCTTCCGATGTTAAATTCAATAAATTGATTGCTTCTTTTTCGGAATAATGCAGAAGCTCCGTCAGAACATAACGTGCTTCGTCAACTATTTCTTCGCTTGCGGTTTTCGTTTTTATCGCAGTTGATGCTGACTCTTGCAGCAGGGCGAATTTACTCATCTTTCCTTGCAGCTCTGCGATGATTTTTTTGGCGGTTTTCGGTCCGATATCAGGCAAACCTTTCAGAACGGATTCATTGCCAAGCTCAATTGCCGCGGCAATCTCACTCACCGGTATCTGCATCGCTTTTAGTGCCTTACGAATTCCAAGCCCGGACACCGATGTAAAAACCTGCAAAAATTCCTTCTCAACTCGTTCGAGAAAACCAATTAAACGCCTTTGCATTATTGTTCCGATATTTCCACCTTCAATAATTTCAAGCGTATGAAAAATTACAGTCTCGCCGACCGCCGGCATCTTAGCTACCGCGCCTGAAGGTATTAAAACTTCATACCATATATTTGTAACATCAACGTAAACCCGTGTCCCTTCAATCCCGCGATAAACACCTTCAATCCTTGCAATCATTAGTTTTCCGATACAATATTGTGTTTCTTTGTTGTCTTATTGTAATTATTGTGCACAATTTTTTTAAGTGCCAGCAGAATTATCTCATGGTCACCGGGTTGAAGCGTTCGCACGTCTATAATCACCTGTTCATCCTCAATGCGCGTGAAAACAGGTGGTTCATTCAAACGTAATTTGCGAGCAAGCTCTTCCGCAGTAAATTTTTCTGATTTAATTGTAACCAAACCAGTGGGAATCTGCGCTCCGGGAAGCGAACCAGAGCCAAGTTCGGAAAAACCACGACGCAAGGAGATTTCAAGTTCATTGACAGTGTTTTTTATTGACTTTGCAAAAAATTTCGCAATCTCCATCGTTTGTTCGTCTGTCATTGACATCATAAACCATGTCGGATTTTTCTTGTGTAAAGTGTCAGGGTCAAGAAAAAGCTGTAAACTTGCATATAATCCTGCAAGAGTAATTTTATCGCAGCGCAATGCACGGTAAAGCGGGTGTTTTCGGAGTCTGTCCATCCAGATTTTCTTTCCTACGATGACTCCCGCCTGCATTCCGCCGACAAGCTTGTCTCCAGAAGAACATACAATATCTGCGCCGTCTCTCACCGAATCGCTGACTAACGGTTCGGGTTCATGTCCGAATCTGCTGATATCCGCATAAGCTCCCGCGCCAAGGTCGTCGATAATCGGAAGATTTTTCTCTTTTCCCAATTTTGAAAGCTCGATTACCGGAACTTCAGAGGTAAAGCCGATAATTTTGAAATTTGACGGATGAATTTTCATTATTCCTGCGGTTTTCTCGGTTATCGCGTTTTCATAGTCGCGATAATGTACTTTATTTGTCGCACCAATTTCCCGCAAAGTTACACCTGCTTGTTACATCCCCTCTGGCAAACGGAAGGACCCGCCGATTTCAACTAGCTGACCCCTCGCAACAATAACTTCGTCCCCATGATTTGTCATCTCAGCAAGGATAAGTAAGGTGGCAGCAGCATTGTTGTTGACCACGACAGCACCTTCAGCACCGGTCAGCTCGCAAAGCAGAGGTTCAATTTTATCCAGTCTGTTTCCGCGTTTACCTGTTTCAACATCGACTTCAAGCGTTGAATAGCTTAAAACATCGAGAATCGCGTCCTTGGCAGCATCAGGCACAACCGCTCTGCCCATGTTTGTGTGCAAAATAATACCAGTTGCGTTAACAGCACGTCTAATCGGAAGTTTGGTTTTTGTCAGCAGATGATTGCGAATATCCATTAAAACATCAGTTAATCCGAATTTATCAGTTATTAAACCTTCTGAAATTTCTGCGCGCTTTGTATCGAGAGTTTCCCTGATAATCTTAGTCCGGAATTCTTTGCTAAAATCTATGAATTCGCTGAGTTTGGCAGTTGCTTCTATGAGTTCATCAACTTTGGGAAGCAATTTGAAAAGTTCGTTTTTATCCACGGTATACCTGCTATGTTTAAGATAATGCTTTTGTGTTAGACCATTTAATTTATACAATATTACATCCACAGATTCGAGAAGTAATATCAAGTATTTATCACCATGAGGGTTTCATGATTAAATTCGTGGCAATGTCAGTGGACATGCTGAAACAGAAATATCATCTATCATCAAGAATCGCCCTTCGAATAAATGCGCTTATGATGAAAAAAATAGGGCTGAGCGAAGCAATCATCGAAATGATTAACGAAATCAAGGTTCTTGAGAAATTTCTACTCGATAAACGACTGCTAGTTGAATCACCATCAATAAATCACGAGAAATTTAACATTATTATTTCCGAATACAATTCTGACGATGAATTCGACAGCTTGTCGGTGAATTTGTTCGAGAATCCTCAGGGAATTAAAATAGTCTGCCTGGAAGACGAAATTTCTCTGGAAAACATGAATTTAGACGAAAAAAACGTTGCTGATGACAGCAAATATCCGAACTCGGAGAATTTTGAGTTTGCTCTGTCAACCACCAATCAAAGTGAATTGAAAGCACTTGTTGAGCCCGAAGAAGTAAATGCGGTTTTCTCGAAAGAAGAAATCGCTAAACTCAAGGTTTTGATTTTAACCAGTACACATCCCGATGAGAAAATCGAAGCTCTTCGCAAGATGATGCTTATTGAACTTGAACCTGAAATAAAGGGTGGAATTTTGCTCCAGGCATTGCAGGACGACAATTCTACTGTGCGAAGTGAAGCAGCAAAAGGCTTGAAAATACTCGGTTTATCAGAATCTGTTACTGATGCCATAATGAAAATTTCCTCAGGCTCGAAAAGTGAACAACTTATCGTTATCGAATCTATGAAGGAATTTGCAAAGCAGGCGCGTGTTGGGGAACAGGAGGTTTTGTTTGCGGTGATGCTTGGGACACTGCGCACAAGCAAAGATATGATTTTGCTTCGCAGAATTCTCGATACGCTGATTGTTCTAATTCCCCTGCTGACTGCTCATTCCGAACCCTTACTCGACCTCGACAGGCAGTTATCGCGCATATTGCTTTCGTATTTCAAGGAGCTAAACACAGAGGTTTATAGAATTTATAAATCGATTTCAGTGCTTAATCTGCCTGAGTTCAAGGATGCTATAATTGATAGGTACAAAAATCTGCCTATTAACAATCCAGTAAGAAATTTCTATCTGTCGCTAATTGGTGAGTTTTTCATCGATGATGATGAACTTATTCAACTCTGTGTGAGTGAGATGGTTGAAGTTGCTGCTACCGGAGATGAGCTTGATGCTTCAACAGCGCGTTTGTCGTCCTCACTTCGGATTTACGGGGAAAAGGCTGTTCCGCATATCGTCGAGAAATTATGCAAGGCAACAGATGAATCGAAAGTATCGATATTGATAATGTTAAGCCGATTTTCAAAGGGAATTGACCTTTCATCCGATTCAATTAATGAAATTGTCAGAGCATACACAGAAATCTATCCTGCCTCAAGTATTTCTGTGCGATTGACGATTCTTGAGTCTCCGTTTTCTACACATGAAAAGATTAGCGAATTTGCTGGAGGGAAGTTTGCAAAGGTTATAATCGACGACATACATGAACATAAACTTGAACGAAACCTTGAAATTTTGCTTGCTACTTTACGCAAACTTAAGTTCAAGATTCTCGATGTGCTTGAAAATGCTATTGAAAACGCGAAATATATTATTACACGCCTGAAATCAGCGGAAGTTATTGGAAGAATCGGTGAATTTATTGGCGATGAAATTTCAGATTATTTTAAGGAACATACCGAGATTAGCAGGCAAGAATATGATTCAAAATTGCCGGAATTTATCGATGAAAAAGATAGAAACAAGCTTTTGCATGCTCTTAATAAGTTGGTTTCCTGTTCGAATGATGATTCGTTTCCTGACAAAAGTCCTGTTTTTATCTCAATTGGCAAACTGATTTACAGCACAGCGCCTGATAGAGAAAAAACTTCCGAGCTTAGCGAAATGCTTCTTGATAATCTGCGTTCTTCATATGCGTATTCGATTATAGAAGCACTGAGTTATCTCGCTTCTGCGCCGCAATCCACGATGAATATTCAGGCTGAAATACTCATGCTTTTTTTGTTACTACTGGACCAGCAATACCCGGAGAATCTGTCGAGAAAGAAGATGACCCCAGACGGTCCGGTTTATGAAATGAGTTATGAAACAACCGCCTACACCGAGTTGATTCCGCGCGTTCTCAAGGGTTTGAAGAATCTTGCGCTGGCTCCTGCAAGTGAATCGTCGATTACCGAGCGGATTTTGGACAGACTTTTGCTGCTTTGGGACGATTTAGCTGAATACCGCATCATCTGGGGTTCGCAAAACGTTGTTGACCTTGCGAAATACCTTATGAACATCGGTTTGAGCAACAGAATATCCCAAAGTCGCAAACTATCCATTATCGATGCTCTGATGAAGCGGGTTAGTGTGCTTACGGTGATGGAATATATAGGAAATC
>JAIOTL010000331.1 GCA_021106775.1 Planctomycetota bacterium
TAAGCCTGAGTTTGTCATGTCCGGGGATTGTAGTCGGGTGAACCTGAACGAATTCTGCATTGGCGTATTTTGCTCCTGCGAGATATGTTCGAATAACGGCTGCCCCCGAATTCGTCAGCGAATTCGTCGTACCATGACCGAAAACCATGCCCGGACCACCTGTTGCGATAATAACCGCATCACCAGGGAAGGATTTTATTTCCATTGTATGCATGTTGATTGCGACGATGCCAGCGGTTCTGCCTTGTTCGTTCTTGATTATTCTAAGCATTTCCCAGAATTCGAACTTGCGAACATTTCCTTCTTCCTCATAACGTCGAACCTGCTCATCCAAGCCGTAAATCAGTTGCTGACCCGTCGAAGCCCCCGCATACGCAGTTCTTTTGTGTTTTGCACCGCCAAATGCGCGGAAATCGAGGAAACCTTCAGGAGTTCGGTTAAACGGAACACCTGCACGCGCCATTAATTTGATAATTGCAGGCGAATCTTCCGCCATGTATTTCACAGGTGGCTGATTCGCAAGAAAATCACCGCCATAAACCGTGTCATAATAATGCTGCTCCGTTGAGTCGTTTTCCCTGTCAGGATGCACAACTCCGTTGATTCCGCCCTGCGCACAGACTGAATGCGAGCGTTTTACGGGTGTTGTGTTAAAAATATCGACGTTACCGCCTTTTTCTGCGATTGCCAGAGCAGCAGCAAGACCTGCCAACCCTCCGCCGATAACGATAATTCTTTTCTTTGACATTTTTTCCTCTTATTCTTTTTATTTGTTGTTTTCTTCGTCTAATTCAGATTCAACTTTCTGCTCAAAAAGCGGATTGTACAGTTTCCGGTTTTCGGTTTCATTTTCGTGCCATTCTTTTGCATCTTCAACAGACATAAACCTGAAATTTGTTGCGTTTTCAAAATCGTAAGCGCGCATTTTCACGGCAATGAGTATTCCGAGTGCCATAATAAAAAACGCAAGTGCCATACCCACTCTGAACATCCATTTTTGACTTACCCTTGTAATCGTGATGCCCCAGGTGATGCAGAATGACCAGAGTCCGCTGCCTAAATGGAACGCACTCGCAACAACGCCGATTATCATGAGCAGGAAGATATAGAAATTATCAAAGAGAATAGCAACCTGATAAACATAATTGCCTGTCATGCTTGCACCTTGCATGGTTTCAGAGATAAAATCCACTGAGGAACCCGGATTGTACAAAAACCGGAACAAATAAACGTGCCAGATAATGAACAGCAATGTGATAACACCTGTAAGCCGCCGTATCAGCCACCACCAGTTGCTTGGGAACGGATAACTTGTTACGTTTCCTAAAAGCCCCTGACCTTTGTAGAAATATATTATTATGCCGATAAAGCCGTGAAAAGCCAGCGGTCCCCAAATAACGAATATCTCCCAGAACAGAATAACCGGGAAGAAATTATGTAGAAATTCTACACCATGCTGAAACGTTGCTGCACTTTCCAAAAATTTAGAATTCGTATAATAATGAAACAAGAGGAATCCGCCAACCGGCACAATCCCCGCAAGTGAAAATAAGCGTTTCAACCAGAAAAACGAAATCTTCATCAAACCTCCAAGGTTGCTTATAAGTTATGTTTTATACAGTCAAAGAAGGTTTATATCACTTCGGATTGCCGATTCAATAAAAATGAACGATTTCGACACAGCATTTGCATATGTAAATTAATGCTGAATTATAATAATTTGAATATTTACAGATTTTGTGTTTAGGCGGTTTCCTTGTCGATGGAAATATCTGGGTCATTATTCGAAAAGTCAGGCTTAATCACGTCTTCTTCAAAAAGTTTTGCCTTTTTGCGCACAATTTCTGGCGTTACAAGGAATGTTCGGTTTTTCAACTTGGCTGACATACTCGGAAGTCTATAAAGCGCGTCAAGCATGAATTCTTCCATAATCGAGCGAAGCGCACGCGCGCCTGTCTTACGTTTTATCGCAATTTGCGCGAGTTCGCTCAGAGATTCCTCGGTAAACTCAAGCTTGCAGTCCTCGAATTCGAAATATTTCTGATATTGTCGAATCAGCGAGTTTTTCGGCTCGGTCAGGATTGTTTTCAGAGTTTCTTCATCTAGTGGCGAAAGCGTTGCCCAAACCGGGAATCTACCGACAAGTTCTGGGATAAGTCCGAATTTTATGAGGTCTTCTGATTCAGCAAGCCCAAGCAGGTAGTCGAGTTCTTTGAGTTCGTCCTGGAACATTGACGGGTCATAGATTGTTTCGTCGTCAACTTGTGTTTTGAATCCGATGCGCATTTTACCAACGCGTTTGGCGACCATATTATCAAGCCCGAAGAACGCACCACCAGAAACAAAGAGAATATTCGATGTATCAATCTGAATGTACGATTGTTCAGGATGCTTGCGACCACCCTGTGGTGGAACATTCGCAACGGTGCCTTCGACAATCTTCAGAAGCGATTGTTGAACCCCCTCGCCCGACACATCGCGCGTAATCGAGACGTTCTGCGATGTTTTTCGGAGTTTGTCTATCTCATCGATGAAAATTATGCCACGTTCCGCAGCTTTCACGTCGCCGTCAGCAGCATTAATGAGCTTCAACAGCAAATTCTCGACATCCTCGCCAACGTAACCTGCTTCGGTCATTGTCGTGGCATCACCGATTGCAAATGGAACCTTCATAATTCGTGCGAGTGTACGTGCCAGCAGCGTTTTGCCCGAGCCAGTTGGTCCTATGAGCATAATATTCGACTTTTCAAGCTCAACATCGCCACTCTTGCCGAATTCCTCTTTATACTTAATTCTCTTATAATGATTATGCACTGCGACGGACAAAACCTTCTTCGCTCTGTCCTGTCCGATAACGTATTCATCGAGATGTGATTTTATCTGAATCGGCGTGAGCAGGTCATCGATTTCAAAGTCAACTGAAACGCCCGTATCATCGGTTTCGCGTTTATTTTCTTCTTTCACTATAACTTCGCATAAATCAACGCATTCATCGCAGATGTGAATCCCGGGAGGACCGCTTATGAGGATTTTAACCATGTATCGGGGTTTTCCACAGAATGAACACTTGTCATATTCTTCGCTCATTTTACATCCTTATCCAGAATTGCTGGTTTAAGTTTACAACGTTGTTTACATGTTGAACAAATTTAAGTACTGCTGACAATGCTGTTAGAAAAGCAGAAAGTCTGTCCTTCGTTGTAATATTTCGACCATGCACACTATAAATTGAATTATTTATGAAATCATGCGGGTCAAATCTTGAAAGTTATCAAATTATTCACCTATTATCAATTATTGAGATTTGTTGTTGCGAAGAAAAATAAAAATACTTGATTGTTAATTTCATATTTGCAGAAAATCTTCGATATTAAAAGGTATGTGATAATTGCAATGGGTGATAAATGAAAAAATTTACATTTTTGCTGGTTTTTCCAATAATCGTTCTAATCTCAGCAACAAGTTATTCGTATCCGCTTGATTATCTTGACCCGGACTATATCCCAAAAGGCAGGAGAGCTCATTTTAGCATAGACTGTCAGCTTGCAGTGATTCCGCGATCGGTTGCTTTCAGCGATGCTGACGACGAGAATGAAGATGAGACTAAGCCGCATATCGGCGGAGGCTTCGGAATCCTGTTTCCGAACGGATTAAACCATATTTTCGGTGATTTTCTGGGTGATTATATAGGTCCAATTGGATTCAGGATAGGTTATTTAACAGGCGGACCACTTTCGCCTGAAGGTGATGCCCTCGACCTCAACAACCCAGACAAAGAGCCATACGAAAGTACAATATTCGAGCTTGATTTCATGTATCCATACGGCATCGCCGGACGCGGATTCTCTTTCATTCTCAGCGAGTGGGAATATATCAGCACCTCAAAAACTGACGCGAAAATTCAGCATGTTGATATACCTGCAGGTACGAGAATGCGCCAAAGTATCGGATTAGTCGGCTTCGAATTACCTTTTATGTTGATGGATTCTGAAGCAATCGGTTTTGGTATGCCAACAACTGCTTTTGGTATCGTTTTTAGGTATGAGATTTTGATACTAACGTTGGAAACGCTTGACCCGCCTCATGAGGCAGCATATGCAAACCATGCTCTGCTTGTTGGTGCATACTTCAACTGGGGCATAACCGAACGCCTTTTCACGGAAATTTGTATCCAACTAGGAAACGGTCTGAAAAGTCCGTCAGGATTTGTCGGGCATATCGAAATTAAGCTTTAGTATACGCACAAACCTAAATTTCTGCTTAACTTCCATATTGAAATAGTATAATCGATAGGAATGGATGGAACAATTACTGACTTGGGCGAATTTTATCTATATGACCCTATTGCTGATGATGAAGAGAGTAAAGGTTTAATGTAATGGACTTTTTAAGACCTCAGCGTCGCAGGACGCACCCTTGTCTATCTTTCACCTTTTGGGAATAA
>JAIOTL010000355.1 GCA_021106775.1 Planctomycetota bacterium
CCATCTTAAGCTGAAAAAATAGGGAATATTACACATTTTAATGTTCAATCAGATGTAAATAGATAATACAATGTAATACTTCAAACTCTGAGAATGCTATGTTACTACCTTATCAATGCCCACACTGCAATTCGCTTGGTTTTATCAACCGGGAATTAATTGGTAAAGTTGTTAAATGTCTTGAATGCGGCAAGATTATGATTCTTAAATCTGATGAAGAGACAAGTACAAAAGTTCCGAAAACTCTGCATGCTACCGTTAGTACAAGACTTAATATTAATGATATTAAGAAAATGAGTGCAAAAACCTTAATAAATGCAGAATTTGTTGATGCTGACGACCTTGCAGTCAATTCTTCCGATTCAAACTCGGATAACCATCTGAAATCACAGGAGATTGATGCTGATGATCTTGCAGTTGACTGATACGAAAAGCTATAGGCATGCTATAAACTGCTTTTGAGTGAGATTTTGCGAATTGTTGCAGACTTAACTTTTTTCAACCGTTTGTGCAGAAAATCAGAATTTCTAATTGAAATTGAAAATAGAAATAAAAAAAATCGATAAAAGCCGAATAATTTAATATTGAACTGTAAACAATTGATGATAACATAGGAAAGATGGGAAATAAAGGTGGGCACATCAGCAAATACTTCACTTTTAGCTTCACCGAAAGTTATGATTTGCAAAATTGCTTGCGGTTAATCTAAAAAAAATCTTGATTGCTCTTTTTTTCGCTCCCATATGAAGATATTATTAAATAGTAGTTCGTTGAAATCTATTGTATATAGAGAGAGGGGGAGATGCAGTGTCTTTGCTTGATCAATGGGCGAACATTGAAGCTGAATTAAAGAAACGCATCGGAGCAAAATCGTATGAGTTTTGGTTTGTTAATAATCATCTTATAAAATTCGACAAGGATAAGCTTGAAATTGGGCTGCCAAGTAAATTCCGTCGATACGTCGAAGAGAAAATTAATCCGCATCTTTCAGAAATTGTTAAGAAGATTACCGGTTTTACACCTAAGATTGAAACTCAATTCTCAGGTGATTATTCTCGTCAGAGCAGGAATATTATGCCTGTCTCAAGCGGGTTAAAACGAAGTACTCATCAAAAAGCGAATCAACAGCAGTTTTCTTTGAAGGAACGCTACCGACTGGATTATTTAGTTGTCGGCAAGGAAAACGAAGTTTTGAAACACGCAATTGACCGTGTTCTCAATAATCCCGGCGACATAAAGTACAACCCGCTTTTAATTGTGGGCAACTCCGGCAACGGAAAATCACATTCGGTTCAGGGTTTGACGCATTCATACCTTGACAAGGGTTACAACAGCAATTCGATGTACATTCTTGGTGAATATTTCTATGAAAAGTACATGAGCGCATACCGTTCACGCAAGTTGAAGCATTTTCGCGACCAGATACGCTCATTATCTATTCTGGCTGTCGATGACCTGCAGAACCTCAGCGGAAAGATGAATATTGCCATAGAATTCGTCAATCTACTCGAAGAAATGGTGTTTAACAATCGCCAGGTGATTTTAACCATTAATAAAGACCTTGCATCGTATGAAGGCAAGCTCCCAACCAAGCTTATTGAACACCTACTCGGTGGGCTCGTAATCGAAATCCAAAATCCGCAACCTGAAACCCGAAGGCAGATAATCGAGAACAAACTCGGGGATAATTTCAAACGTTTCAGTAGCGATGCTATCGAATCGCTTGCCAATGACACTTCTTGTACGATTAGAGAACTTGAGAGTTATCTGCAGCTTCTTCTCGTATATTCGAGTTTGAACGATATTACTGTTACGAAAGACACTGTGGATCACCTTTTGAAGGATTTACGCCATTTCAGCCGACCTGACATCGATATGATGGACATCGAAAATGCTGTGCTTGCCCAGTTCGACATCACCTCAAAAGACCTGCATAAAAAGTCCCGACTGCGTAAATTTTCGCTTCCACGCCAGATTTGCATGTATCTCGCAGCGGAACTTACCGATTATTCACTGAATGAAATTGGCACGTACTTCGGCGGACGCAATCATTCGACAGTGCATTATGCTATACGCAAAATCAGGCTTGAACGCGATGAAAACGAAGATATCAAATATAATGCAGATAAAATTATCAAGAACCTGAAAAAATCATTCAGCCGTGATTAAATCAATGTGGACAAACAAGCACTCAATGTCATTCTGAGGGAGCAAAGCGACCGAAGAACCCAGGCATGCAAGCATGCGTTTTCTTTCCGTCCCCTTTGCATATTACACCGAATCTGTCGGATTTACATAGAAAATGTCATTTTTCATTCCCATGAAAACGTGAATCCAGAACCTTGCTAAAAAAGTACAAACCTACACATTTGTCATTGCGAGCGACCAGCGGAAGCGAAGCAATCTCATGAGTTCCATCGACATGTGCAAGCACACTTCTTGTTTTCATACACCGAAACAGTTTATTCATCCGCTAACACATAATATTTCAGATTTTGCTGAGTATGCATCTCGAGTGTCATATTTAACGGATAAAATCATTATGCTGTGTTGATTTCGCCATCGAGTTTCTGCTTAACTCGCTCAACTTTTTGCTTGAGTTGCCCTGTCTTTCCAACTTTATCATCAATTTTTATTACCGTGTAAACACGCTCTGATTTCGATGCAAGATGCTTTTGGCACTTTTTAATAAGCTCGAATACTTCATCAGTATCACCTTCGATCATCGTACCCATTGCGTTCAACTGATACGAAAGCCCAGAATTCTTGATGATTTCAACAACTTCAGCAACGAAAGGTACCAAGCTCCCAGAAACACCTAATGGTGCCATATTAAATTCCGCCAACATTTTTCTCTCCTAAAAAACTATTGATTTTCAGAACAATATTAATTATGTAACCGATTTTAGTATTAAAACTATCCCGTCAAGTGAATTTTCTTAATAAAATAAATACACGGATAGTTGTAACTTGTTTAATAACAACAACTTATAAATGAAGTTCGTATTTTCTTGAAATTTATACTCTTGGATTGTAGTTTGCTTTGTTCATTTTAATGCGTGTTATAAAACCGTAATTTTAATTCAAAAACTTGCAGGATTGATTGAGAATGGCAGATTCAACTTCAAAAGGCAAAAAAAAGACGACCAAAAAAACCAGTAAAGCAGGAACAAAACGTGGCAAAAGCAAGGCAAGCATAAAAAACCTTGTAATTGTCGAATCACCCGCAAAAGCAAACACTATCAACAAAATGCTTGGCAGAAAATTTGTCGTAAAATCTTCTGTGGGGCATATTCGCGACCTTCCAAAAACCAAAGTTGGTATAGAAATCGAGGACGATTGCCAGCCTCATTATGTTGTAATGCGCGATAAATCCAAGATTGTTAGTGAATTGCGTGATGCTGCAAAAAAAGCAGAAATGGTTTTCCTCGCGCCAGATATGGACCGCGAAGGTGAAGCAATCGCCTGGCATTTGCAGGAAGCGCTTAAGCTTGAGGACAATAAAGTCAAGCGCGTTATTTTCAATGAGATTACGAAAAATGCGATATTAGCGGCTTTTGAATCTCCAACAGTTATTGATATTGATAAGGTTAACGCCCAGCAGACGCGCAGAATACTTGACAGACTTGTGGGATACAAAATATCGCCTTTGCTCTGGAAAAAAGTGAAAAGAGGATTAAGCGCAGGTAGGGTGCAGTCCGTTGCTGGCAGGTTGATTTGCGAACGTGAAAAACTCATCAATGACTTCAATTCGCATATTTACTGGGCATTAAGCGCAAATGTCGAGAAGAAAGAAGGAGAAAGTAACCAAAATTTCCCGTTTAACCTCGAGCTGAAACAATACAAAATGACTCCGCGTGAAAGATTCGAACGCTGGCGCGATACTAATCCGGAAAGTCTGCGCAAAGAACTCGAAGATAAAGCCAAAGCGCAAAAACTCGAAATTGATTTCAGTGCTGAAAACATTGACCTGATTCAATCTGCATTTGAATTATTAAACGGAAAATATCCTGACAAAATATCTGATGTTTCGCTTGAGCCGAAATTCGACTTGCAAAACAAACAATTTGTCGAAGAAATCGTGAAAGAAGCAGAATCTTCGGACTGGATAGTTAAAGATGTCAAGGTGCAGAAGAAACTTGAACAACCAAGAGCACCGTATATCACAAGTACGCTGCAACGTGCTGCCAGTAATGAACTTCATTTTAGCGCGAAATATACAATGAGTCTGGCGCAAGCACTTTATGAAGGTGTCGATGTCGGCAATGGTCCCGTCGGAATGATTACATACATGCGTACTGATTCCGTGAGAATTGCCAGCGAAGCATTAACGGAAGTTCGAGATTTCATCAAAGAAACTTTCAACGACAAATATTTGCCGAAAAACCCACGCACTTACAAAACAAAAAACAAAAACGAGCAGGATGCGCATGAGTGTGTTCGTCCAACGTCAGTGCTTCACAATCCTGAAGAAGTTTCGGGATTTTTCGGTAAAGACAAAAAACACAAGGACATGCTTAGACTTTACCGGATAATCTGGCGTCAATTCGTTGCATGTCAGATGTCAGCACGCGAATATAATCTGACGACAATAATCGTTTCTGTTGGTAAGGGACTCTGGAAATGCTTCGGCAGAGAAGAGCTTTTCGACGGTTTCACCCGTTTGTACAAAGTTACACTTGAAGAAGAAAAAACCGAAATAAGCCAAAAACTTCCGAAAATCACGAAAAATGAAGCACTTAAACTTCTTGAACTGAAATCTTCTGAGAAAACAACTTCACCACCTGCAAGATACACGGAAGCGTCGCTTGTAAAAACTCTTGAGTCAGAAGGTATCGGCAGACCGTCAACGTACGCGACAATTTTAAGCAATATTCAGGATAGAGGTTATGTGGAATTGCGAGAGAGGAAGTTTTTTGCAACTGAACTCGGTATGCTTGTCAACGAACTGCTCGTAGAGAATTTTCCCCGAGAATTATCAATTGATTTTACTTCGAATTTTGAGGAACAGCTTGACCTTGTTGAACATGGCAAAATGCCGCATCTTGACATAATTCGCAATTTCTGGGTGAAGTTTGTAGTTGACCTTGAAAAAGCAGAAATGAACATGAAGTCAATTCGTGGTAAAAACGCTGAAGTTTCGGATCAAATCTGTCCGAAATGCGGTGGACCGATGCTTGTCCGTTGGAGCAAGCGCGGGAAATTCCTCGGCTGTTCGAAATATCCTGAATGCGAAGGTATTTTGCAGATAAACGGCGATGAGATTCCGAAGCAAGAAGAACCGTCAGAGTTTAAGTGCGAAAAGTGTAACTCACCAATGATTTACAAACTCAATCGTTGGGGTAAAAAATTCCTTGCATGCTCGAATTATCCCGAATGCAAAAACACTGTTGCTGTGGACAAGGAAGGCAAGCCGATAATTCTTCCTAAAGTTGATGTTACATGCGATAAATGCGGAAAGCCTATGCTCGTTAAGCGTGGAAAATGGGGTAGAATGTTTCTCGGTTGTTCTGGATATCCAAAATGCCAGAATACAATGAAGATGCCTGATGATGCTAAGGTTGAGAAAAAAGAAACGCAAAATAAACAAGCAAGTAAAAACGAATCAGAATAATCTTGCTAAAAGCAAAAGTTCGTCTGAAAATTTAGTGTTGTCATTCCCAGCCCTGTCCTCAGCTTGACTGGGGATTGATTGGAAATCCAGCAAGGATGGTTGTTTTTTTGCGAACGTTGTGCCTGTCATTCTGAGGCATCATTGATGCTTTTCTTTTCGAAGAATCCAGGATAACCTACTGCTTTGTCAAGAAAGTAGTAAAGGCTTCAAAAAAACTGTCATTCCCAACTCGATTGGGAATCCAGCAGAAGTTAGAATATAATATTGTATCAGTCTGGATTCCAGTTTTTACGGGAATGACAACCCTTCGAAACTTGATTGACAGTGTACTAGTGGTTTGTGACATTTTTTTTAAGAAGTTGTCATTCCCAACTTGATTGGGAATCCAGAAGCCAAAAAGTTCTAAATTTCCTGGATTCCTGCTTTCGCAG
>JAIOTL010000189.1 GCA_021106775.1 Planctomycetota bacterium
GAGCAAACATACTAAGGTAGCTGACATGGTCATTGACAGGGC
This sequence comes from Planctomycetota bacterium, assembly GCA_021106775.1. The sequence goes on from JAIOTL010000189.1 coordinate 43, forward strand.
AAAACGGCTTGTCGAATTCGGTCATGACGTTGTTATTCTGCTTGACTCGATCACGAGGCTCGGCAGGGCGTACAACGCTGAAGCACCGAAGTCAAACAAGATTCTCACAGGCGGTGTCGATTCGCAAGCGCTGCAGAAACCGAAGAAATTTTTCGGTGCAGCACGAAATATTGAAGGCGATGAACACGGCTCACTGACGATTATTGCAACCGCTTTGATTGATACCGGTTCAAAAATGGATGAAGTTATTTTTGAGGAGTTCAAGGGCACCGGCAATATGGAAATCGTACTCGACCGTCGTCTTGCTGACAAGCGAATTTATCCTGCAATCGATATCAAACGTTCAAGCACACGTAAAGAAGAGCTTCTAATGAGTCCTGAAGAATACAAGGCTGTCGTGGATATCAGACGGCAGGTTTATGACATGGACGACATCGAAGCGATACCGTTGATGAAAACGAAAATGGCAAAATATGAGAAAAATGTACTTTTCCTCCTCAAAGGCGGATTATTCAGGGCGTAACTGCTGGTGAGTGAAGAAAATGGTCAGAAAAATAAAACCGGTTTTTCGGATTTACCACCCGATAATCTTTAATTGCTGCAACAAGCACAAACCTGTAAATATCAATGATTTCAAGGATGCCGTTGAAGGAATTGATGAAGCAGAATTCGGCTTCGGCAAAGGTCGTTTTATTCTCAAGCGTGCGGAGGAAAATCCCGACAGAACTTTCATCGCAGTGGAAGCGGTTTCTAAGATATTTATGAAAACTCTGGCAAAAGCGTCTGAGCGTGGACTATCGAATCTGTATCTCGTGCTGGGAGATGCCAGACTTTTCCTCTCGCTTTATTTAAGGCAGGCACAACTTGACTCAGCATATTTTCTCTTCCCAGACCCATGGCACAAATCAAAGCAACAGAAGCATCGAATGATTTCCGAAAAAACAGTCCCTTACATCACATCATTGCTCAAGGATACTGGTAAATTGGTAATCCGAAGCGACAATTATATCGTTTTGTTCGATATTTTCAGAAATCTGATGGGGTCAGGATTAAAACTGCAAACGCTTGAATGGAACGATAATCCTGTAAACGCACTCACTGAATGGGAATCAAAAGCGATAATTGACGGCAGAAGAATTTTGCATGCAGTATTTGTGAAACCTGCTGGATTCACTAACTCAGCACATTTACCTTTGTTTGACGATAGACAGATAAGCTTCAGGCAATTTATTGATGATAAATTTCAGTATTTCAACTCGGTAACGGATGAAAACCTCGCTGAGATAAACGCCCTCAAAGTCCCTGACAATTTACTTCTCTGATTTCTTATTCGTTTTCTTTTTAGGTTGAACTTTCGACTGCGGCTTTTTAGTTTTTGAATCCTGTTTTGGTTTTGCCTTGGGTTTAGGCTTCGATTCCGCTTTTGGTTTAACAGTTGATTTAGGTTTCACTTTGGGTTTTGATTTCGATTCCGCTTTTGGCTTAACAGTTGATTTAGGTTTCACTTTGGGTTTTGATTTCGATTCCGCTTTAGTTTTAACAGTTGATTTAGGTTTCACCTCGGATTTAACCTCGGACTTTGGTTTTACATCGGGTTTTGATTTCGTCTCAGGTTTTGATTCTACCTTGGATTTTGACTTGAAAATAATCCACCCGATTAATAATCCCAACATAACTGCAACAATTACAATAATTACGACGAGTAAAACATAATTCTCATTCTCGATTTCCTTCTTTTCTTTCGCAACAGAATCTATTTCTTTTTTCTTTGCAGGTCCCGGAATATTGCCAATATTCGCAGTAATTTTATAATGCTCTGAAGTTCCTTTGTACGTTCCTGTAGTGTTTGCGGAAATTTTCGTATTCTCACTCTTAAATCTACGTTCTTGCATGCGCCAATTAGGATATTTGTTCTTGAAAGGATTCAGAAAATGCTTGATAAAACTCTCCAGATATTTATCCACAAAATCCAACCCGACCAGATATTGGCTGCCATTAATAAAACATAGGATGTCATCTATCTCTATTTCCAACACCTCAAGCTTTTTCTCAACCTGTTTCTTCAACTCGGTATTTTCGGGTTTCGTAATGTCGTACCAAGTGAAATTTACATCATCTTTCTTGAATCCCTGTTTCAAACGCGTTTCAAGCTTATCGAGTTTAGCTTTTGTTTTCTCATCATCAAATAATGTGCCTTTGTAGTACAATTCGACATTAACATTGTAGTTGATGATAATATTATCTGTTTTTTCGTTGAAAGATGGATATTCGTTTTTTTCAGAGTCAAAAAAATAGTCCGTTAATTTTTCGATAAACTCAACAATCGCGTCAATATCTAAAAGAATTACCTTATTGTTTACAGAACAAATGATGTCAGTTTTATCAAATGAAATCGTTGAAGGTTCTTGCTCTATATCATCTTTTATTTGCTTATTTTGCGGGTCAGAAATGTCGAACCAGTTAATACTGACATGGTCACCATATTTCGATTTAATCGGAGTTAACACTTTATTTAGTCTTTGAATAGTGTCGGATTTTTCAATGTTTTCTTTATGGAAGAAGAAATCAAGTCCGACCTTATAAAATGTGATTACTTTATGATTATCCTTGGGAATCTCCGGCAGTTTGTTTTTTATAGGGTCAAAGTAATATGCAATGAACTGCATTACATATTTCTCGATGTTTTCGAGGTCGACTATAATGTGTTTGCCGTTGTTAATCAAACAGATTAGATTGCTACTTTTCAGGTTCAGGTTGCTTAGGATTTCTTCAGCGGATTCGCGATTTTTCAAGCTGCCATTTATTTTGTTTACATCAAGCCAGGCAAGTTTGACGGTTTCTTGTGGAAATTTTGCTTTTATTGCGCTTTCAAGTTTTTCGATTCGCTGTGATATTTCGACATTTTTTGAAATATCGCTGTTATAATAAAACACAGCAATCGGTGGAATCTGTTCCTTTTCATCAGGCTGAGTTTGTGTATCATCAGGTTTGGGTGTATCAGCGTTATCTGCATTTTGTGCAGATATTATCAGAGTCGGAAAGAATATTATAGCTATTAGTATAATAATTGTGCTTATTTTCACGTAACCCTCCATAATTCACCTGTTTATCAGTTTTATCGAATTGTATGAAAATGACCGGAAAAAGAAAGCATTTTCGATTTCAGTTACTTTTTATTTCGGTTTTGTCTGTTGATCGTCTTCATAAGCTTTATCATCATCTTCGTTTGACGGATATTTCTCCTTCAGCATTTTTATAAAGCGGGCAATATCATCAGGGAAAAACCCCATCGCCTTGTATGTTCTTTCGATTGATTCAGTCAGACCTTCGTCCCCAGGTGCCATTTTGTAGCAGTTGACGAGTTTCTCAAGACCGTCCTGAAAAAGTGAATTTTCCAAAAGGATTCGTGACATTAACACCAAATATGTGCCGTCGGATTCATCGGTTTTCATTTTTCCGATTGATTCCAGAATTTTTGTGAGTTTGTCGCTTTCCACCTTCGGCAGCACCTTGAAAAAATGTTTTACCTGCGCCACTCTCGGCAAATCGGCTCTTTCGACGTACCAGTAATAAAGTGTTCCTGGTTTCATACCTACTTTTTCGAGTTCACGATTGATTGTCGATAATTCCGTAGTGAATTTCCCGATTTCTTCACCTTCAAACAGCAAATACACTTTGTACGAAACCTTGTCCTCGGTATTGCTGTAGTCGAGTCCGTCAGGCGGTTCCCATGTGAGGATTACTTTGTCAGAGTGGAAAAGATGCGTGTTTCGCGGTGAAATAGGGAAAGGATGATTCGGGTCTTTGCGTTCGCGCGTACCAGCAACTGCTGATAAAATGGGTTTTCCGTCTTTTGTATTAATATTTTTGACAATTGCTTCGTTGACTTTGGTCAGGTCAATTTTTTGTTTCTCAGCCTCGTCGGAAGCTGAGATGATGAGGGTTTCATCAGGTTTCAGCGCATAGTAAATCCCGCTTTTTTTATAAACAATTGAAACCTTCCCGGTTTTCGACACCACGATTTTATCACCTTCGAAAAGTGTCAAATCTACCTTGCATTTACTGAGTGTACCGTCTTTGCAAAATACTTTGTTTCTACCCTTGTTGAAAGTAATAAGCGCGAGGAAATTTGTAGCGTCAGCATCTTTGTCTGCTTTCTCATCGCTTTGAAATAATATGCTGTCATCCGCTAATTTTTGATTTAGAGTTATTGCAGAAGTATTTGTTACATTAACAATCGATGTTGAGTCTTTTTCATCTGCAAGACATTCGCTTGTGCCGAAAAAACCTACAATTGCTGAGATTGCTATTATCGCCAGTATTCCAAATTTAATCTTCTTATTCATAAGCCACCTATATATCCTTTGGTTTTACTAATTTACATCACTTTGCAAACATCTAATGTGGGATTTTTTTGTAATCACCAATAAACACAAACGGAGACCAAAAATATGGTGCAGAATACTTCCTGCTGCTAATCATCGATTTCTTCGCCAACGCCAACGCTGATGCTATTGATTCGCCTGTCTTTATGTGAGAATTATAAAAATCGTTCATGAAGTCGGCTGTTGATGCGTCGTCAACACTCCAGAGCGAGACAACCATACGTTTCGCACCTGCATACATAAATGCTCGCGATAAACCTTCAATACCTTCACCTTTTATAATCTTGCCGAGACCCGTTTGACAAGCTGACAACACTACAAGGTCTGCCTTAAGCTTCATATTGTAAATCTCGATAAGATAACAGAACCCGTCTTCTTTGCTCTCAGGATTTGTGGATAAAACGAGCCCGGAAAATGCCGGATTTTCCTCGGACAAAATGCCATGAGTCGCAATATGCAAGTATTTCGCTTCGGTCGCCATCTTTTTAAACATATCCTCGTTGGCATCCTCGCGCAGAAACATGTTAAACGTCATTTCATCTTTGAAAAGGTTCGAGATGCTTGAGAC
>JAIOTL010000330.1 GCA_021106775.1 Planctomycetota bacterium
GGAATTATGCTCATGACTCGTTGTACAGACAAAGTCGAATACAATGAAAAAGGCAACTCGCTTACGCTTTACAAGGGCTTGGTCAGCACAGAAGAATAAATATTTCCAAACATCGGACAATTGCCAAATATGGGAAAACTTTCCTGCAATCTGTGTTATTGAATTCATCCGAAATTTGTTATATAAATTGATAAATCCAGCAAAATTCTATTAGAAAAGGTCAATACATGGAAAATTCCGATGAAATCGTACAGAAAGATCCCACGCAGATGTCTCTGCTTCTCGTTATCGTTGCAATCGGTATACTCACGATAGTTTTCCTGATTTTGACTTTGGTCGGCGAAGATTCTACGGATGCGGACAGGATTATTGTCCCCGACTATCAGAAACAGGCTGACGAAGCGGTTGCCATCCTGGAAATGTTGAAAAATGCTATGCTTGACCCAAAAATAATCGCCAAGCCTGAAACAAAATACGCTGTTCAATCGATAAATGAAGGCGATAACATCGGATATTTCAGCCATAAGTTCGGCATTCTAACCGGCAGTTACGGGCAATTGCATTATTATAATAACAACGACTTCGTTTTCCACAAAGGCGGCGGAAAGCCTGCAAACGGATTTGAGTTTTACATCGAAGCAAAATCAAGCATGAAACACCGCGCTGACACTCAGGAAAATATTGACACCGAGCTTAGAATCCGGCTATATTCCGACGGCACAATCGAAAGATACGTCGAAAGTGAAAAGAAATAACATTTGGTTTGATTTTTGCGTTTTACTTGATAATTTGTTATGCTTCTGTATTAAAGTTGTTGAAATCACAGGATAAATTATGGCTATCATCCATGGCATATTGTTTGTTTGCTTCCTAATAGCAGCGATTTTGCTGATAATTCTCGTTCTTTTTAGACCGAGTGAGCAGGGCGGCGGTCTTGGCGGTGTTTTTGGCGGAGGTGCGTCGGATATGACTTTCGGCGTGAAAACGACTAAAATTATCGATAAAATCATTATCGTTCTTGCCACGGTTTTTATTTTGTTCTCGATTCTCTCAACTTTGACATCCGACGCTTTCGTCAACAAACCAACTTCGGATACTACTGAAGAAACAAGCAATTAAGCTTGTTAGGCACGATTAACCTTGAAATTTTCACCAATTTCATGTATAATACTATCATCAATATTAATGGAGGGTTGGCAGAGTGGTCGATTGCGATGGTTTTGAAAACCATTGTACCGCAAGGTACCGGGGGTTCGAATCCTCTACCCTCCGCCATCCATATAATCAAGGCTGTTTTTACAGCCTTTTTTTATTTCTAATTTGAACAAATACTGCTGAGATTCGTTGTTATTAATACTTATATATTTATAATGATTAAAAATTATTCGAGGTCGATATGAAAACATTGAAAACATACACAATCGTTGCTGTTATCTTGCTTATGTTCATATCTGGATGTGGCGATGAGTATAGTCTGGACTTTGACGAACCTAAACGTAAAAAACCTGTCGCTGATGAAGAAGGAATTTATCGCGAGGATAATCCGGACGGTGAAACATTTTACGGCTCTGCACGCCAAAAAGTCAATTATTCGCATCTGCTCAACAAAGAAAGCGTACAGGCTGCCCTGAATACTTTTTTTGCAGCAATTGAATCGGAGAATCAGCAGGCGTTTCTCGATTGTTACAATCTTGATAAAATGAAGGCGGTTTTTTCGGTTTATATCGATTATTCCATGGAGCAAACCCTAAAATATCTTGATGTGAAGGAAGCCAAAAAAACGTTCAATTTCTTCTATAAAACCTTGAATCCAAACTGGGCACAAATGTATTACAGAGATGAGATGCGAGGTGACCCGAATGTCGGCTGGGGTTGTTATAATCTTCAACCAAAGGAAGAATTCGCCAGAAAATACGACGTCTCAAGACAAATAATGCATATCAGACTCAAAATCAACGAAGAAAAGGTTAAATGGGAAATTGTGAATATGAATTTCCCGAAGCAATTCAACCTTAATCGAAGCGTCTGCGTAACAATCGAAGGCGAGACTCATTGGGAAGTCTGGAAATACAAGCTTCCGCTTGACGAGTATGTCAAATTCATGAGAAATCACAAAAGCGACGACGATTATTATGTCCCGCCTGATGTTTACAAGGTTAAAATGCTTAAAGTGCTGCAGCTTCTTGAGGATGACAGACCTGAATACGATTCCAAATTCGACGATTACGCAGGAGTTACCGTGCCGGAAATGATTAGTGATATTGCATTCACCGACGAACAGGAATCGCTTATCGGGCGTGTGCGTTCGGGTTTGGTAGGCTCTTGGCGCGAGTTTGACCAGCTTAAGCACAGGAAACGGGGGCTTGTCGGAGCGTTAATCAATTTAACAATTATCTCAGCCAACGACAGATTCAAGGACGAAGCGAAGAGAAATGCAGCACTCGAAGCGAATAATGCCTTAATGAAAATATACGGTAAGGACACCGGTATTGACAGAGTTATATACAGACTCAAAATTGGTAAATTGTCGACAATCGAGGACAAAGTCGCTTCAATTGACGTTATTCACAGATGGGTTGAACTCTTCGAGAAATCAGGCTGGGAAAAGTAAGGGTGCAAGCACCCATTTTAAATTTACGTCCCTTTTGCATATTTTACGGAATCTCCAGATTTTGTAGAGGCATGCAAGCATGGGCAGACCTTCTGCTTTTTCCTTTTCGTCCCCGTTGCATATTTCACAGAATTTGTCGGGTTCATAGAGAAAACATCCTTTGTCATTGCGAGCGACCAGCGGTAGCGAAGCAATCTCAGGCGTTCCATCGAATTGTTATAGAGCAGATATTCATTTTGAAACATATTTAGCGTGCTTTGTCAGCGAAAGCGAACCTTAGTGAATCTTCGTGTTCTTAGTGGTAAAAATTCTTAATTCTTAATCTCTGTGTTCTTTGTGTCTCTGTGGCAAAAAAATCTTAATTTTATTCGTGTTTTTCGTGTTTTTCGTGGTAAAAAAATAATCTTCAATAACTGAGGTAAAAATGCTCGAATTCCTCGAAAAAACCGCAAAAGATGCAGGTGTAATCCTTCTTACATACTTGAATCACCTGAAACCCGAAGATATTTCGCCAAAGGGAGCAGCGATTCGGGATATGCAGACAAAAGCTGATGTCGAATCGGAGCAGCACATTGTGCGCGCAATTTCCGAGCGGTTTCCGAATCATTCGATTTACGCGGAGGAGAGTTCCTTGGTTGTCAAGGACGAGAAACATTGGTGGATTATCGACCCGCTTGACGGCACCGTTAATTTCACGCGCAGATTCCCGTTTTTCTCGGTCTCAATCGCGTATTATTTTGACGGTAAACCCGTTGCTGGCGTAGTTTTCGCGCCGAAACTCGACGAAATGTTCCTGGCACAGAAAAATCAGGGAGCTTTCTGCAATGGCAGGAAATGCACGGTTTCACAGACTACCAGTATGAGCGGTTCGATTCTGGCATCGGGCTTTTCATACTTCAGAAACGAGTTGAAGAATAACAATTTTGAGACTTTTACGAAGGTCGGGCTTTCTGCGAGGGGTGTGAGGCGTGCGGGGTCGGCGGCAATTGACCTGGCGTATGTTGCTGACGGCAGATTTGACGGATTCTGGGAATATTATCTGTCACCCTGGGATGTTGGCGCGGGAATACTTCTGGTTGAGGAAGCAGGCGGTAAAGTAACGGATTATCAGGGTTCGCACGATTATAAGGATTTTATTTTCGGCAAAAACATTGCTGCCTCAAACGGTCATATTCATGACGAAATCATTGATTTTATGGGCGCTCCCGACGAGGATTTCCCGCAAAAAATGCCTGTCCCTCAGATATTTTTGAAGTAATACTGCTATTTCTTTTGCTCAAATGCTGATGTTATCGTGTTTGCATAATTTTTCAGATACTCAAATTTTGGTGAAGTATTGGCTGATTTTCGCCAAAAACGTTCAGATTGTCTAAATTTCCCGCTTCTAAACGCTAAAATCCCTCTCATTGCAAGGATTTCCGCTTTCTTGTCGCTAGTTTCGCAGTATTTATCGATGTTTTCATCAGCAATATTACTGTCAAGCCATTGTAAATCAAGCATGCTACTTTCGATATCCTGAACCAGCCATAATGCCATGTGCAATAACTTATAATTGCCGGTTTCCCTGAGAATACGCTTTAACCCTGGAATTTCCGACATCCGATTGCTTGTATTTCCTGCAACCATTAGTTTGAGAAGCGCAAACGGCATCCAATCTTCGAATTTGCGGTCTTCGCGACTCAAAAGCGTAACTGCATCGTTGAATCTGCCTGAATTTACTCGGTCGATAACAAGATTGTAAATCCCTGATAAATTGTCCGGAATCATGTCCGAGCCTGCTGTTCTAAGGGTCTTAGCAATCTCCAATTCACCAATTTTATGCGCGATGAGACTTCCCCAGAGCAGCTCTTCCGCATTATCAGGTTTTTTCGGAATCCCGGATAAATACTTCAAAGTAATCTCAACATTCTCAAGCTTGAAATCAACAGTCCCAAGTTCGCAGTACTTTTCCGCCCCGTTAAACCAGGGGTCTTTGAGCGGTCGATATTTTTCAACAATTTTAAGCGCATCAATATGTTGTTCTTTCCTGCATAGCGTCCACACAATCCATTTCGCAAATCTCGACTTCTGAGCAGAACTCATGTAAAGTCGCTCTGCAATTACATACAATTGCTCAATATCATCCTGCTTAAACGCGTTAATCAACATTAATTCATTCGTTTGTGTGTTTTCAGGCTGAAGTTTTAATGCCTGCTGCAAAATCACCATCTGAGTGGCAAGCGGAAATTTCGTCGTCAAGAACTGCAAATACTGAACAATTGTCCGCCGATTAAAATCATTCTCTGATGCAATTAGTGATAAAGTTATCTGAAGCGCATCGGTATATTTTTCACGCAAAAGCAGAATCAGGATTTCAAGCTGCATCAATTCATTATCGAACACTTCGTTTTCCTTCGCTTTTGCAATGATGTCCGATGCTTTTTCAAAATCGTTTTCGTTAATCGCAATTTGCGTCGCGGTATGATAAATCTTTGAATTTCGAGGATGAAAACGCAGAAGTTCCGTAAAAATCGCGTCTGATTTTTCGTCCCGAGCAATGGATTTCAGCATAATCGCTCTGGCAAGTTTCAGAATTGGGTCGCTACCTGCCAAAGTTTCTCGCGTTTTGAATATATTGTTAATCTGGCTGAGGTCTATCTTCGTAGGCACTGAATATAAAACGTTTGCAGCGTCAAATAGCAGATTGCTGTCAATCGAATCATCTGCTATCAGCCTTTCGAAACCTTCGCTGAACATTTTATCGTTTCCGCTCTGCAATTCGCTTAAAAGCTGGAGTCTCAGAGAATCAGCATAATTCTGTTTTGTCCTTATCTGCGCAGAAATTTTGTATTCGTTTTTAAAAAAATACATCTTTTTCTTCAAGTACAGGATAATGTCCGAAAGTATGCCTGTATCCTCTACAGAATCAAGAATCGCCTGTGCTTCCTCAAGCTTCTCATTACAGATTTGTTTATCCGCTTTTACAAGCTGAAGAATGCGACCAATCGTCTCAGGATAAAGCGTTAGCAGGAAATCGTCGGATACAGGTAAAAATTCATTAAGGGAATCTGAGATGATTTTTGTGAAGAAGTTAATCCGATTCTCTGAATCCGAAAGCATAAAATCGCTGGAATCATGTGCAGGTTCACCCGTCAGCATCTTGAAATACAGCACGGTTTTGTCGTTTATTGCCGATGATGAAACTCGGTCAATCTGCAAATCGGATACAATGCCGTATCCTTTTAGCATCGAATCAATGGCACTGATAATTAGCGAATTTCTGCTGTTTTTCGAGTATTCCTCAAATTCAATCGACTCTGAGCGTAGATTTTGCAGAAATCCTTGTTCAATATTCCTCATTAGGCTAAGAAATTCTACATCCAACCCTTCAACCGTGCTTGCAAGCTGCAAAATCGCGGGATGCAAGTTATTGATGAAACCGTTTTTAATCGCCAGCATCACAAAAATTCTGAATACCCTTGAATTTTCAGGTTTCTGAATATTATGTGATTCGATGTCACCGTTCCCAGTTTTTGCAACAATAATGTTCTGCAATTGGTTGAAGATTGCCTGCTTATCTGAAGCTCCGATGTTAAAATCATTCAAACGCTTGAGAACGCTAATCTCATCGGGCAACAGCATTTTTTTATACTGCAGCAATAGCCGGTTGAAGCTTTCTTTATTTCTTTCTCTAATTGCCGCTATCAATGCATCGATAATACTGCTCCGCTTCGGATTCTTCAAGAACCTGTCCTTGTAAAGCGCAAGTAATTCTTGTATTTCAGCTGTTCGAGAAAGATACCCGAAAACCTTCATCCTCAGGTCAACATGCTGTTCCTTAGGTTTATCAGATGAATGTCGAGAGATATAATTCAAACATTCGAAAACATGCCCGTCATCAAGCAGTGATTCAAGTTTCTCAATTGTTTTATCGCCACCCCAGCTTTTGATAAAGGTAAAATAATCTGCAGGATTTCGCGGATTTTCAATCAATTTTTTAAGCACCTTCTGCTCGTTTATTTCGTCGCTCATCTGGGCTACAAGCACATCAGGAGAAATTGTCGAATTCACAATGAACTTATTAAGATTTTTCAACCTGAGCAATTTATTTGAATCCAACGACTCTAAACCAGCGGAAACGTAGTCGAACAAGGCGGCTTTCAATTCCGGCTTCCCGCTTAACTCAGCAACATAGGAAATATCATCATATGTAACAATCAATCCTGTTTTAACCTGCTTCTTAGAAAGCATGGCAGCAATTTCATTGTGCTCAAATGTATAAATCTTAGTCAGCACAGATATTTCATCCTCGAATTCGCTGACACCCTCAATCTCAACAGCAGCAATCCTATGAAAATACTGAGCGATATCCGCATATCCGCTGCGAAGCATCTCCTTCATCACCCTGGCGAACAACATGCCCGAATCAGGATAATAACGTAAATAATCAATAAATTCTGAGGTTATTTGTTCAGTAGCTTTTTTGATGTTGGCATCAGCGAAATTTTTGATGTGAAAATCCAAATTCTGCAAAGAAATCTCCAGAAGCCTTAAAACCGAACTTTCATAAATCTCTTTGTCATTGAGTGAATTTGCGGTTTCCAGAACCTTCATAAAAGATTTTCTTTCCGATGCTTTATTCTGTTTTGTCCGAAAATTCTGCGCCTGAAGAAAATGATATTTCGCCTGATACAGTGTATTCGTTCTGAATTTCGCAATAATTTCATCAGGAACATTTTGCCCGCTGATTTCGATAATCGAACGTGCAAACTCAAACATCAGCTCGAAATTGTCAGGATATTTTTTCATCGCTCTCTGACAATAAAGATATGCGTTGACGTATTCCTCAAGGGTGTTCAGCGTTTTCACCAGAAGCAGATACTCAGTCAGATGTAGATTTTGCTTCTTCTCGATTCCTTTTAATAAATCCAATACCTTTTGGTAATTCCCGCATTGATAGAACGATTGAGCAGCAATAAAAAGTTTTTGGCTTGATAGGTTTTCAAAATTCACTTCCGCCATCAAAACCTGTGCATTATCGTATTCACGCTGTTGAACAAGCAAATCTGCAGCATCAATCAGTATATTTTCAACCTTTCGTGCAAATTTGTCCGAATCGATTTTCAAATGCTGATATTTAATCTTTGCATACTCACGATTCACACGCTCGATAAAATAAGCGTTCCCGGGTATTCGCGGATTAAGACTCTGGGCTTTTCTGGCATCCCGCAATACAGTATCAAGGATTCGGATATTAGATTTTACTGATGTTCCCAGCCTGTCGATGTTGGCAAGTGCAGGGAAATGATACGCCAACGCTTTGTTCGTCGAATTCGCAACCGCCTGCATAAAATATGTCTTGGATTTGTTCCATTTTTTGAGCTTCCCAGCTGCCAGACAGCAATATGCGAAATAATCGTCTCGAACATCAAGCATTGAAATCGCATATTCACCGACTTCGAGCAATTTGTCCCAATTCTCAAGTTTTCGAAGCAGTTCCATCAGAACCGGATAAATTTTACTGTTAGTTTTGTGGGTTTCAAACGAATCAAGCATGATTTGCGATGCCAATGCATAATCACCGCTACTAATCGCAGCATCAGTAAAAATCAATAAATTCTCAATGTTGCTGCTCAGAAATTCCTTAGTTTTGTAAATTCTCAATATTTGCTCGTTATTGTCTGCGATTTCTGCAAGTTTCAGTGCGAGATTCAGGACTTCTGGTTCAGCACATGTTTCAGCGTCCATTTCCTTCAAAATCTTGCTTACTTCTGAATATTTTTCCTGCTCAAAAGCTTTTTTCGCGGCTTCAAGCAATTTCTCCTGCTCATCCACTGTTACAGCATTGTTGCTGGGCTTATCATTAACAGGTTGATTCACTATAAAAACTTGCACCGACAGAAACGCTATCACCGCTAATATCGGAAATATCATCAGTTTCACGTAATTGCCATATTTCTGATAGAACCTGCGCCATGATGAGATAGGCGTTGCCACGATTTTTTCACCACGCAATACTGCAATTCCATCCTCTGCCATTTCAAAAAGGTTCGAATATCTTGCAGCGAGTTTGCTTTCAAGACATTTTTGTATCACATTCTCGAAATCCCTGAAGGGGGTGAGATATTTGGTCTCAATGGCTTCCGGTAAACCTTTTGATAACAATTTTGATGTCTCATGCAACGAAGTTGCGACAAATGGTGCGTTTGAGGTGATAATCTCGTAAGCAAGACAGCCTAGTGCAAATTGGTCGGTTTTTGATTCAAGCGATTCCAAGTCCAACGAGAAATTCTCAGGTGTAAGATATTTTCTCATGCCAAAAATCGGGTAATCGCTTGTAGATTCGGACAAAGGCGAAGGCATTGCGAAATCAGTAATCTTAATTTTCCCATGTTTATCGACAAAAATATTTCCCGGATGCAAATTCAGATGATAAACACCATTTTCATGTGCAAACGCAAGCGTTTTCGAGAGCTCAATAATCAGTTCCAGCTTTTTCTTAATGTCGCCGCCTTCACGAATTATCCATAAATCTATCGGAATACCCTCGGTAAACTCGAAAACAGCATAGAGTAGATTATCGAATTTGTCGAATTCAATTAATTTCGCAATGTTCGGATGTGTAAGCTGTTGATACCTGACATAATGTTTCTCGAAGTAATTCAGCGTGTTTTCCTTTAATTCCGAATCAACAATAAATGCCTTCAAAGCGTAGATTTTGCCCGTTCGCTGCTCACGCACCTTCGATACAACACCCATTCTGCCGATGCCCACTTCTTCAATAATGTCATAATGTGATATTTTACCGAGATTGTGTTCCAGCAAGAATTTTGCTGTTTTCGATTTCTTAAATACCTGTGTTATCTTTCGGCTTGATTTTTTGCTCTCAAGATGACCGATTTGTAGTCTGCCTTCAATATTCAGGATATCCGCATCGTATTTTATCTGTTCACGATAATGACAGAACGGACAGCAAAAATCTCGTGCTGCGAACTTTTTTACGTTGTAAATCCTGTTGCATCTCTGACATTGATATACGTTTATACCTCCTTTGGATAGCATTAGTTTCAGTTGATCCTCGGTTATCAAATTCAAGTCCACAAGCACTTTTCCAAGTTTCGGCTCGGTTCCATCGATTTCTTTCATGCGGGATTTCTGCTCAAGCGCGTGAAGTAAATCAGAGTAATTTATCGCTCGAGATGAAACGGCAATTTCGCCTAATCTGTGTTGTTCGTTGCTATCTTGCGCAATTTCCTCATCAACGTTGATAAAATTGACATCCTGATAATTCAAGATTTCTTCAACCTGCTCAAGTGTTAGTTTATTCAGGCGTACAAGCAGAAACCCAACACCCCAACGCTCACCGACCTTTTGCATTGCCAACGCCTGTTTTAAATCGTCACTGCGAATATATCCCAGCGTTATCGCCAGTTCGCCAAATTTTGGCTCGTTGTAACCGCTGTTCATCTTCTAATTTCCTCAGGAATTGTTAGATTTTCCGTCTTCTTCTGCAATCAGCTCTTTGTAAAGCAGGTAAATCCCGGCGATTAATCCTGGAAAAACCGAAAATGCAAATATCCAAGGCGACGTTTTCAGCCATTTGTCCAGAAAATAACCCGCTGTCAGGAAGATTCCAATCGTTATGATGAAAGCTATTCCCAAATGAGAATACTTCATAACCTCAGAGAATCCCTTGTTTTTGTCATCTGTCATTGAATGCTCTTTTTTGATAATTATATCACATTCCCTGATTAATTATACCTGAGAAATAGAAATCCACGCTTCTGTCCGAGTGTTCCACGATGTGCATTGCTGTTTCAGATTTGTGCTAACGTTGATAATAATATGCACTCGGGATGAAATTCAAAATGCGGGTTTACCTGCCTGCTACTTGATAGTGCGCTTTTTGTCGGTGTATTCCAGATGTTTTTCCATGTAAATATCATTGCCAATTCCTCTAAATTCAAGCTTGTCCATAATTTTACCCACCAGCGCAAGCCCATATCCGCCAAGCCTTTTCCCGCGTTTTTTACGTATCTTCACGATTTCCAGAGGTCCAAGTTCCATCGGGTTCGGAACAATTGACGGATCAAAACCCTGACCCTCGTCAACCACCCGCAAAAGCACCTTCTCAGGCGTGAATTTGTAATGAATCTGAATGTTTTTATCAATGTCCTTCTTATTGCCCCACTCAATCGCGTTAATACAAACTTCGTTGATAGCAAGATATAACGTCCGATTGTCTTCTTCGCTTAAATTCGTCGAATACAACATCGTGAAATAACGTTGAAACTGCTCAAGGGCAGATATATCCGAAAAAGTCGATAAACAAAACCAGCTATCAGAATGTTGTTGACAGCTAATCTGCTTTAG
>JAIOTL010000149.1 GCA_021106775.1 Planctomycetota bacterium
ATGTGCATCATAATGAACTACAGTTGGGCTTTCATTTTCAACATTAAGCCAGTCTGAAATCTTTCGAACTTCATTAATAGTTACCGAGCCATACAAAAGACGTGAAATCTCGCGGAATGTACGAGTTCCACGTGCTTCTAACATCTCAAGTTTGTATAATATCTCAATTGCTTTGCGATTTAGCAGAAGAGTTTTGTCGTTGTAGGGTTTGAGAGTAGTTAAAGAGCCTTTGACAGCATTAATATCAAAATTAATCTCACGATACCTGAATTCTGGACACTTTGTGGGAATTTCTCCCTTCATATACTTCTGCTTGTAATCATTTGAGTTAATTGGATTGATATATTTCAGTATCTTAATATTCGACAGAATCAAACACAATATCTTATCGAAAGGATGCGAAGCCTGTGAAGTCGGCGGAATCTTGTAGCTTTCCCTTAGATTTCTATTTCTCTTGTTAACTATGTCAGTCAAAAACAACTCCCTTTAATGCAGGCAATACGATTCATGAGCTTCAAACCTATTTGCATTGTTGTAAACTTAAACCAGCAAGGCTTTTTATATATAAATACATTAGGGAAATCAATACATGATATTTTCATACAAACCATAAGTTAAATTCTCTTGCCTAATAAGAAGACTATGCTGAATTCACGTATAAAAGTTCCCTCAATTCCAAAGTTGATGTCTGTATCACTAAGCAAATATTCGACACCAAAACCGATGCCGAAAAACGGGTTGGCTCGATAATCCAGGTTCGTTTCACCAATCTGACTGAGAATTATGAACTCGAAAATCGCTGTTGTATAAAAGCTGAATCCCTTCTCTGGAATCTGATAAATCAATCCTAAAATCGGTCCGACTTGCCCGAATGTATAAATCTCAGTACCGAAGAAGCCAAACTCAAAATTTGCTGTGATGCCTGCACTTAGAATCAAATCATGGTTCGTGTACGGGTTTGGAATCTTGTTTCGGTACATAAAAGTTACTCGAGAGTAAATCCCGAAATCATCGTCTGAACCTTCCCAATTAATAAATCCGATATGTTCAGAATAAACTCGATTTTCACCTGCACCTTTGTGCATCAGTCCGACCATGTATGAAGGCATATTCTTTTTCGATGAATCCGTTTTGAGTTCCAAATCACGGTATGAGCATTCGAAACCTGTATAATTTGTTTTTGCGTTGATTGCAGTGAATCTCTGGGCAGCTTTCAATGACGATGCAGATAGGAGTATTATTAATAAAAATGTAAAAGGCAGTTGTTTCATATAATTCCTTGAACATATTGGATTTTATACGCATTCTCGCAAATTGTCATTTCGATTAAAGAGGTTATTTGCAAAAAAGTCCTAAGCAGCAGTATTGAAATATGCTACATTCCAATTTTCATCTCAAACATTTAATTTGGAGGGGATATGATTAATGAATTGCTAACCAAAGAGAATCTAGAATTCAGAGAAAAAGCAAGAGATATTGCTGAACGTATTATTCGCCCAAATGCTGCACGCTGGGATAAAGACCAGATTTATCCGCTTGAACTCGTGGAAGAGCTGAGAAAAAGCGACCTTCTTGGTGTTTGGATTCCGGAAGCCTACGGCGGATTGGGCAAAGGTGTTTTAAATCTTTGCATTCTCGTTGAGGAATTCTCGCGTTTTTGTGGCGCCTGCGGCGTAGCGTATGCGGTAAATGCGCTTGGTTCGTTCCCGATAATCGTTATGGGCAACGAAGAGCAAAAGAAGAAATGGCTTCCGTTGGTCGTTTCTGGCGAAAGACCTGTTGCGTTCTGCCTGTCCGAGAAAAAAGCAGGTTCCGATGCCGGCTCCATGAAGGCAATAGCGCGTAAAGAAGGTGACAGCTATATCCTTAATGGCGATAAGAAATGGACGACGAATGGCGATTTCGCGAAGCTTTACACATTTTTTGGTGTAACTGACCAGAGTAAGGGTGCTCGAGGAATTTCTGGTTTTATTGTTCCTCGTGAGACTGAAGGTTTTTCGGTTGGTAAAGCTGAGGACAAAATGGGCATTCGTGCAGCATGTGTAAACGAAACTCATTTCAGGGATGCAAAAATACCTGCAGAGAATCTCTTAGGTGGTCGAGAAGGTGGCGGTTTCAAGGCAGCGATGATGACGCTGGACCGTGCAAGACCTGGTGTTGCCGCTCAGGCTCTTGGCTTGGCACAAGGAGCATTCGAGCTTGCACGCGATTTCGCAATGCAGAGATTCCAGTTCAAAGATGCTTCCGGTAAAAAAATGTCGATTATCAATCATCAGTCAATTAATTTTATGCTTGCTGACATGGAAACCAAGATTGAATCGGCACGTCAGCTTGTTTACAGTGCTGCCAAACTGTGTGATATGGCGGAAACAGAAAAGATTCACCCGTCACGTATCAGCAAGGTCGCAGCAATGGCAAAAGTTCTCGCCACTGACGTAGCTACAGAAGTTTCTGTAAATGCTGTGCAGATTTTTGGCGGTTACGGCTATGTCAAGGAATATCACATCGAAAAATACATGCGGGATGCAAAAATCACACAGATTTATGAAGGTACAAACCAGATTCAGCGTTTGGTTATCGGTCGTCATATTATTCGTGACGCTCAAGAATCGATAAAACGTGGTTTGGCACCTCATATCTTCCCTGAAGACGAAGAAGTGCTTCCGAAAGCCGAATTATAATCAGACAAAAAAAATATCAACCTCGTCGAAACCTCGGCGAGGTTTTTGTTTTTAATCCCTTTGTTTAACCTTACAGATTGAGGGGACAATTAACTATAATATGTGATAAAATGGTAAATTCTCAACACAACTATGATTTATTCGTCTAATTAATGGCTTAATAATTTGTGAAAATGAAATCTGATAACAATTTAATGTTAGCATTCCAACATGGTGATGAAGACGCCTTCACAATCCTTTTCGACAGGCATGTGAAAGGTGTTTTGAATCTGCTTTTCCGCTATGTTCGAGACCGATTTATTGCTGAAGACCTTTCCCAGGAAGTTTTCCTGCGTTTGTATCGCTACCGTGACAAATATAAACCCACTGCGAAGTTCACGACGTTTTTATATACGATAACAACGAATCTCGCACTGAATTATATTCGCGACAACAGAAAACGCAAAATGACCGTCTTTTCGACCTTGTCATCCAACGATTCTTCTACCGCACTTTCCATGCAGATTCCAAATCCAAAATCCTATGAACCTTCTTATAACCTTGAGCAGGAGGAGATGCAGAGAATCGTTCTTGAATCAATTGACAAACTGCCTGATAGTCAGAAAATTGCCATTCACTTGTCGAAATATCTTGAAATGTCGCATGAGGAAATTGCCAAAGTTATGAAAATTACGTCCGCAGCAGTGAAGTCATTGCTTTCAAGGGCACGTGACAATTTGCGTAAAATACTTCAACCCCTACTCGAAATTATTTAAGGTTTGATTTAGGGAGTTGTATCGTAGTGATTTGTCAAGCAAGCTTCGAATGGTTGTCATTCGCGTGAAAACGGGAATCCAGACTGATACA
>JAIOTL010000428.1 GCA_021106775.1 Planctomycetota bacterium
CTGTTCCAAAACCGACAAATCTGCTATCGTTTACACCAATCGCCGCCAGAATACATCCAGAACCAGTTCCTATATCGATAATTGTGATTTCTTTTCTATCCTCATAGTATTGTGAAGTAGAAATATCCAACACCGCCTGCACCAAAAGTTCAGTCTCTGCTTCAGGAACGAGAACATCAGGGGTTACTCGAATTTTCAGACTGAAAAACTCGGTTTCCTCAAGCACATACGACAAAGGTGTGCCTGAACATCTTCTCGCAAGCAATTCATCCGCTTTTTTCAAATCCTCAACGCTTAGAATCTCATCAGAATGCGCAATCACAGATGCACGTTCCCGATTTAGTGCGCGACTAAGGATAACTTCTGCGACCAGATGCGGAAATTCGACTTTTGCGTCATTTAGTCTTGTATTCGCATCCGAAAGCCAGTTTTTGTATGTTTTCCCGCTCATTTCACCAGATTATTGATATAAAACTGTTAATCCGTTTGCTATTATCCCATTTCATTATCAACATTTAAGCGAAATGTTATGAAAATTGTTATCGGACTCGGTAATCTCGAAAAAAAATACTTGGGAACCAGACACAACATCGGTTTTATGGTCGTGGACAGAATCGCGTATGAGCGTAATCTGCAATATCAAAGCTCGAAACATCATGCAGTTATCGCTGAAGACAGGCTTGAGGGTGAGAAATTCTTACTTGTGAAACCTACAACGCTTATGAATCGCTCTGGAAATGCTGTTCGCAGCCTGATTGATTTCTACAAAATCGACAGTTTTCAGGATATTCTCATTGTCAGCGATGATTTGAATATTGAAGTCGGGGATATCAGGCTTCGTGATAAAGGGGGGCACGGCGGACACAACGGACTTCGGGATATAACGAGTAAACTTGGCAGTGCTGATTATCCGCGTATGCGAATCGGCATCGGTTTTAGCGACCCGAGACACTGGTCAAGCTATGTTCTTTCGCCTTTCAAGGTTTCTGAACATAAAATAATCGAAACATCAATTCTCAATGCTGCTGACAGCATTCTGAAATGGCTTGATGGAGATTTTAAAAAAGCACAAAATTTTCTTGCAAATATCTGATGAATTTGATTAAGTTTGCGTTTCGCATTTATTCCATTGCCACCGGTGATAAATTGCGTTTACATAGATGGCTGGTGATAAAGTGCTTTATGAGTGAAATTGGAATATTTTTTCGAGTTTCAAGGAACGAGAAGCCAAGCCATATCCAAAGCGATATAGTGGGTTTGAGCGACACAGCAAAATCGGAAGAAGAAACAATTTCAACTTGAATGACTTTTTCAACAGTAGATAGTTTGATATGAAATTTATAATGTTCGGAGGACATGTACATTGAGCAAGAAAGAAGAGACAAAAGACATTGAACAGACTTCGAGACAAAGGTTTTATGAAGGAATGTTCCTTGTTGACTCGTCATGGGCAAACAAACAGGCAGATGAAGTTGTTGCTGCTATCACTGAGATGGTTGATAGATACAATGGTTCAAGAATAAGACTTGAAAAATGGGAAGAGCGCAACCTTGCGTATTCCATCAAAATCGAGCGTACAGTTCACAAAAGAGGTGTTTATTACCTCAGTGCGTTGAAACTTGAGCCAAGTTCAATTAACAAAATTTATCATGAGATTAAGCTAAATACCAGCTTCATTAGAGCTCAGTTTCTTCAAAAACGGGAAGATGAAATCGACAAAATATTCCTGCAATTTCCGACCCTTGAACAATGGCGCAGAATTATCACAAAAGATGTTGATTATTTTGACCAGGTGAAAAAACTTTTTCAGGAGAAGAAAAAGGAAGAAGCAAAGCAAAAGGCTGAGGTTGAAGTTGAAGCCCAAAAAATCATCGAAGAACGCAAAAAAGGCATTATAATTTCAAGTTTTGATGAAGAAAAAGATTTTGAAGATATGCGCAAAAAGAAATCCGAAGATTCTGAGAAATCAAAAGCTGCGGATGCAAAGAAAGCAAAAGCTTCAGATACAAAGAAAGCAAAAGCCGCGGATACAAAAAAATCAAAAGCCGCGGATACAAAAAAGACAAAAGCTGCGGATACTAAAAAGACAAAACTTGAGAAAGACAATGACACAGAGAAGAAATAATTTCTTCGAGGAGCCGCAACATAAGAACATAATCTTATTAAGCGAATGTTAAACAAGCGCAAAAACAATGAAAAAAGTATTGCTCTTGTTGATTCAGTAAAGTTATTTTCGACTATTTGTGCTGAGAAAGAAGAGGTTTTATGCTGTCACTAAATAAAGTATTTCTTATCGGAAACTTAACTCGCGATCCGCGTCTCAGAACAACGCCTTCGGGTATATCAGTAGGCGAATTTAGTATCGCTGTGAACGATACTTACAGCACATCCGCTGGTGAAAGACGTGAAAGAACAGTTTTTGTGGATATTGTGGTTTGGAAAAGACTTGCCGAGAACTGCTACAGATTCTTGAGAAAAGGCAGAGCTGCATTGGTTGAAGGCAGACTTGAACAAGACACATGGGAAGACAGAGAAACTGGACAGAGAAGGTCGAGATTAAGAGTCGTTGCGCAAAATGTAACATTTCTGTATCGTCCAGGCGAAACCGCAGAAAAACCAAGAGATATCGGATTTCGTGAGAATAGCAATTATCGTGATGGCGATAATACTCGCAGCGATAGGAATAGGGGACAAAAACAAGAAAGAACTGACTCAAGATCGGGTTATCGCAATAATAATGCTGATTCTTTCGAGGGTGATTATGCTTACGAAGAGCAAAAAACCGAAGAACTTGATAATTACGGGCTAGATGATTCGGAAAATGTCGAAGATTTACCCGGTGAAGATGATTTGCCTTTTTAATGAGTTGAGGAAAAGGAAGTTGAGAAAATAATAACATAAATGCAGGAGAAAATATGGTTGAACCCGCAAAACCGAGAAGAAAAAAGAAAAGAAGAGTAAGGAGAGGTCCTTACAGATTACGCTGTCGTTTTACGGCACCCAAGGACAATAATCCCACTCCGGAAACGATGTGGATTATCGATTATAAGAATTTTGACCTCCTTTTGAAGTACACGACTTCGCAGGGGAAGCTGTTCTCGCGCAAACGTTTCGGGAACTCGGCACAGGCACAGAACCGCCTGAAAAAAATGATAAAACTTTCGCGTTATATGGCGCTGATTCCCTATGTTACCGGAAAGTAAGCAAGAGGATAAAATGAAATCAAAAGATATTAAGATTGTTTTGAGAGAAAACGTGCCCAAGCTTGGTAAACGTGGCGATATTGTTACGGTGAAGGACGGTTATGCAAGGAATTTCTTGATTCCAAAGAATATCGGACTGCCTGCATCTGATGCGAATTTACGCAGAATCGAAAGCGAAAAACGCAAATATATTCAGAGCATGGCAAAATTCAAGGAAGAACGCGAAGACCTTGCGAACAAGCTTGGTTCAGTTAAAATCGAGATTCCTACGAAGATGACCGCTCAGGGACATTTATATGGCGCAATTACCGAGAAACAAATTCTCGAAGCACTTGAGCGTGAAGGGATTATTCTCGAACCTAATTCAATTTACCTTGAAGAGCCGATTAAGGAGATGGGTATCTACAAAATTAAGGTTACCTTGCATCCTGAACTGCCTGAGGTAGATATCGAACTTTGGATTACGAACGAAGAATTGAGCAAAGAAGAACGCCAATTTGATGAAGAATATGAATAACATCTGAAAATTATTAAATCGGGGGTAGATAATACCCCCTTTTTTTGTGTAATGACTCAAAATCAAAGAGGATGTGATGAGCGAAGACAATGTGGTTGGACATGCTGCCTGGGACGAACTCGCTGAGCTTTACAACGAGAAAGCCCCGACAAAAGAATACAATGCATATTATGACCGTCCCAACGTGCTGGCACTTTTGCCGGATTTGCACAGGAAGAAGGTGCTTGACGCTGGTTGTGGTCCCGGAATTTACGCTGAGGAATACTTGAAACTCGGTGCTGAGGTTACTTCAGTTGACCTAAACGGAAAAATGGTTGAGTTTACGAAAAAGCGTGTTGGCGACAGAGCAAAAGTATTGCAGGCAGATATTGCGCAACCGTTGACGTTTGCAGATGATGAATCTTTCGATGTTGTAACTGCTCCGCTAGTTTTGGATTACATAAAAGATTGGAATTTCACGTTCTCAGAGTTTTTCCGCGTGCTTAAACCTTCGGGAGTATTTATTTTTTCTTGTGGACATCCGTCTTGGTATTTGCGCAGCAAACACATAGATTTTGAGAATTATTTCAAGGTGGAATTTTACGAACTGACGTGGAATGGCTTTGGTAAACCCGTGAATGTTCCGTCATTTAAGCGTCCGCTGCAGAACATGACGGATGCCTTGTTCAATGCGGGTTTTCTCATTGAAAAAATCGTTGAGAATCGTCCGACCGAAGAAATGAAACAGGTGGCACCAAATGAATATGAAAAGCTCAACAAAGAACCCGGCTTCATCACCTTCCGCGCCCTCAAACCAAAATAATCATTCACTCTTAGGTTGCGTCTGCTGCTTTTTTGCAGATTCTGGAACAATCTCCTTACCATCATCTTTTACTATTACTAATAATTGTTTATTTTTGATTTTCAATTTACCTACTGTAGCAATTTCAGTCTTCTTTGTTTCGGGATTATACTTTCTTGTTTCAACAATCACATTATTATTCTCGTTTCTTAAATATAAATCTAAACAACCTGCCCCTTTTCGAATAAACACACTGTCTTCAAAATATGTCAATTTATTATTAACAGCAGATATAACACCAATGGCAACTAAATGAAATCCGGAGCCTGTACTGTACGAATAGTAAAGCTTATCATCTGCTATAACAGTTGATAATAAGTGCATTCCACCAAATGTTGAACCCATTGGGAATACAGCATTATCGTAATAAATCCAACCCAAACTTGGTATATTAACTGAATCCTCATTATAAATATTGAATATTTGTATTTTAAGGGATTCCCAAAGGTCAGAAATTTCTACTACCTTAAGATTGAGATTTAACTCGGATTTATAATCTGGTTTCATTTCACGAATCTTCTTCTCAACTAATTCTGTAAGATATTTCTCTGTTGGTCTATATGTTTTCCCGTTAAATTCAACCTCAGCATAAACTTCTAATTTAGTTTCATGTCCTTCATCCTTGACAATTACGATATTGTCAATTTCCTTGGATTCTAAATATCCTAAAGATTCAAATTTAGTCCAGGTATTAAACACTTCTTTTGGAAATCCGTATTCAACATAAATTTTGCCATTGATATTCTTAATAAAAACATCTTCGTTTTCGAAGTAACCAAATTCTTGCATAACTATTCTTTCGTTTTCAATCGATAGACGTCCGATATGACTTCTATGTACACCTGAACCAAAGGAATAGGTGTAATACATTATATCATCAAGCAAAGTTGCAGACCTTAACTAAAAAACACCGAAAGCTATTACAAACCCAATAACTTTATCATTGTAATAGATCAATTCTTGTTCATTATAGACCCCACCATCATCAGATAAATATTCAACCAGAAATGGTTGTACTCTGAGTTTTGCCCATATTTCAGGAACATCATGTTTGGTTATTCGATAATGGGATTTACTAGGATTTGTTGATTTTGAGACTTGTTCAACAAAAAGTTTATGTAGTAATTTTTCTGATGGTGAATCATCAATACTTTTATTCCCACAACCTACTATAAAAATTATCAGTAAAAACAGACAGATTCTATACATACACACCTCCGTCCTAAATTTGCATTTCTCACTCATAATATTATAACGATTGTGTAGAATATTCGTTGGACACATAAATAATTTATTTATTATTGTCATTGCGAGCGTCAACCGGCGGTTGAAAGCGTCGCAATCTCGGAGACTATGCAAGGTTACTGAACAATAACTAAACTATCAAACTGCTTTTAGCATTATCTGTCAGCGATAGAAACCCTTAGTGTAACTTCGTGTACCTTCGTGGTGAAAAAGAAACTGGATTCCCAATCAAGTTGGGAATGACAGGTTCAAAACAACTCTGTGTTCTCTGTGTCTTAGTGGTGAAATAATCAGTAGGTCAGGCATCCTTGCCAGACTCTATCATTGTATTAATTATTGACAGGCTAGGAAGCCTGTCCTACCAATAATTTCTATGTCTCAGTGGCTAAATACTGCAAACAGCATGATTAACTTACAAATCACCACATAGGGTCGAATGAAAAAGGATGCTTGCATCCCTTACAGGGCGTATTTGGAGATGTCGTCGTCTTCGATGACGCCGGCAAGCTTGAGAAATACGGACTCGCGGTCAAGGGTGAAATCGGTTTTACCGAGTTCCGGTGCCTGAAACGCGATATCATCAAGAAGCCGTTCAAGAATCGTCTGTAACCTGCGCGCACCAATGTCCAGATGAGA
>JAIOTL010000315.1 GCA_021106775.1 Planctomycetota bacterium
GGCTCTTAAAGCTCTCGTTTCACGTTGATGCTTTGTGCTTTGATGACTTCTTAAATACTATAGTCACAGCGACACAGAGAAATACAGAAATTGTAGGTCAGAAATATTGACAGGCTAGGAAGCCAGTCCCACCGCTTCCTTTAATTTTCGACAACATCGTATTCGACATTAAGTAGCAAAGGGCTATATGCCTTGATTGTTATGCCTGTACTTGAATAAATCACTGGAATTTCCTGGTCAACATTGACAGATTCGCCGATCTTTGCAGAAACATACGTTTTTTCCTGTAATTCGCCACCATCAGCTGAGTATACGAAAATAACTCTTATACTCCGATTTGCAGAGTTTTTGCCACTTTTGCCCTTATATTTGCCTGTTTTTGTTTTCTCTACGATTCTTCCTACAGCAAATTTTCCGTTTTCTAAGACCAATCTAATCTTTGAACGCCTGTTAAAGGCTCTTGACAATAAAAATCCACCAGCGATGAAAAATAAAAACGGCAAAATTATGATAAATAAAGGCATCGCTGTTGCTGACATACCCTCTATTTTCGCAATACTCGGTTTGTTTTCGGAATATTCGATTTTTATTTCACTACCGTTGTTGCATTTGGTTCGATATTTTCTTTCTTGGCTACGCTTTGTTACTTTAACAACAGAAACTTTCGATTGAGTATCACTTGTTCTATATTTAACTTCAATTCCAGGAATATAATGATTGTTAATCCTTTCACCAGTCGAATTTATCCACCTCAAAGGTACCGCACTTGCAGGTTTCCAGTCATCGACCAGATAATCATTCATAATTCCCATACTATAAAATAAAATACAAAGAAAAATACTCATCGGCAAAAAAACAACCCCAATAATTGCACAACTGGGAGCAGCTTTAAAAATTCCGAACTTTCCACGAATCGATCTGGGCATTTCGATGGGAACATTCCAGTTTTCTGCTTTTTCTCTTACTTCCGAATCAAAGTATGACATTTTGACACCTTAAAAAATTAAACTTATTGATTCCAAAGTGGATTAAATTATTGGTCATATTTTCAAATTGACACAAGATGAAATATTTTCAATAAAAATTTCAACAATATGTTATCATAGATATTGGTTATGAAAATTGATTGTTCCTTTCATAGTAATGCGAACACATGATCATGAGATAATATTTGATTCTGCTGATTTTGATTGTTTTTTCATTCGAGGGTTTATATGGAAAGTACGCTTAGGATTTTCTTAACTTTGGTTTATGAAAAAGCGGTTTCTTCTTTCGGATTCGACTTCGAACACCTTGATATTCTTCTCGTTCAAAGATTTAAACGTTATTTTCTTAGTCATCGCAAAAGCGAACGTCGGAAATTGCGTGATTCTTCAAAGACCATAACCGATGTTGACAGAGAAATTTTTATTGCAACTGCAATTAAGCAAATTAAAAAGCTCATCTCGCTTAACCCGCTAAAAGAAATTGCAATCAAACGATACCTTAGCGACCTTATATTCATCATGGCTGAATTGGAAGATATAATCGATATTCAGCACATTGAAGATGCGATTAAAGCAAAATTCTCGATTCAAGACAAAATTGCAGCTTTTACTCCAACCATAAAGGATTACATCATTGTTGATATATTTAACAGAACTGAAAAAGTTTCTGTGTACAAAGCACTCGACCAGAATAATAAAGCGCATTTCATCACAACATTCAAAATCAATGAAATTGCAGACAATGAGCAAACGGATTATTTTGAAAAATTCAAACCTCTCGAATTCATTTTCAGCCCATATCTGCTGAAATATCGTGACAGTGGAATTGTAAAGTCAGACAATCAGCAACATTTCTGGTATGCCTGTGATTACGAACCTTGCTGCACTCTCAGGGACATTATAGAGACCCGAATTGCGAATAATAAGCACATTGACGACAACAGACTTATGAATTTCTCACAGGGACTGCTCCGAGGCTTAAACGAGATTCACAAAAACGGCTATTGTCATGCAAACCTTAATCCTGACAATATCTACGTACATTACAAAAATTATGACATCAAGATGAAAGATTTTTCGCTGTTTGAAGTTATTCGCGAGTTTTCATTTTCGAAATCGGTTGACCCGAATTATCTTGCTCCCGAGCAACTGAAAAATATAGAAAACACAACTAAATGTGCTGATATTTACGCATTCAGCATAATTCTATTCGAAATGTTCACAAATGAGTACCCATTTATTAAGGGAGAGAAATCTCGAAATAATGACTTGTACAAGGAAAATATTCCAGTTGAATTGCTGGACTTTTTTAGGGTTGCCCTAGACAATGACCCGAAGAAGCGTTTTCAAAAGGCTTCGGATGCTTCTAAGGTTTTTAAAGAGCCGGCAAATATGTATCTCAAGCGAATCAAGCATGATGAAGACATGCCTATAATTCTTGAGGTTTTCGATAATCAGATTCTGCAAAAATATGCGATTTTTCATCGTGGAGAATTAAGTCAAAAGAGGATCACAGAGTTTATCGATTATTGTATGCAGCGCAACATATCGGCGGTGAGCGAGGAAAGACTTCGCGAAATTTTACCTGAAGTTTTCAGCAATTCTGATACTCTTGATGAGGTTGAACGTAAGCTTGAATTTGAATTGAGTTCTTACAACAATAAATCTGTTGAATTTGATGAGGAAGACCTTGATAAGATGACTCGTCGAATTCAAAAACTTGCCCCCGATGACGAGCGCAGAAAGAAGATAACCGATAGATTCAAGCAACTTCTTGAGGACGATATCGATATCTTTTTAGGATCTGATGATGACAGCAACGATGCACGCACCAACAATCCCGAATCCTGATAATCTCGATGCATCTACCAGTAAATATAATTAACCTTCATGCAGAATACAAAATTGTTGTTCTGCGCACAGAATTCCAAGATTTTTGAGATTACACCCAGTGTGTCATTGCGAGGAAGACGAAGTCTATCCGAAGCAAGCTCCGCAAATGCAATAAATAGGGCAAAAGGGGACGCAAGTAAAAATACATTTACGCGTCTTTTTCGATTTTTAAGACTGCCATGAACGCTTTCTGCGGAATCTCGACATTCCCCACCTGCTTCATACGCTTTTTACCCTCTTTCTGCTTCTCAAGCAGCTTCCGTTTCCGTGACACATCTCCGCCGTAGCATTTCGCAATTACATCCTTCCGAAGCGCCTTTATCGTCTCACGTGCGATAATCTTTCCGCCTATCGCCGCCTGCAACGGAATCTCAAACAAATGCTTCGGAATCTCACGCCGAAGCTTTATCAGCATCCTTCTCCCCTTCCGCTCAGCATTCTCACGATGCATTATCACTGAAAGCGCGTCAACCGGTACGCCATTCACCAAAATCTGAAGCTTTATCAACTTCGACTCGCGATAACCAATCCATTCATAATCCATTGTCCCGTAACCCTTGGTCGCGGATTTCAGCATATCGTAGAAATCATAAATAATCTCAGCAAGCGGGATTTCGTATGACAAAATTACCCTTTCCTTGCCAAGATATTCCTGATTCTTATAAATTCCGCGCTTATCCTCACATAAAGTCATGATTGCGCCGATATTCTCACTCGGTAAAATCATCTGCAGATTCACGAACGGTTCGCGAAATTCCTCTATTCTCGAAGGATCAGGCACATCAGCGGGTGAATACACTGTAATAGTTTTCCCGCCTGTTAAAACAATTTCATACGTTACATTCGGAGCAGTTTGCACAAGCTCGACTTTGCTCTCACGTTCAAGCCGTTCCTGCACAATTTCCATATGTAACAATCCCAAAAAACCGCACCTAAAGCCGAATCCCAGAGCATCAGAACTTTCCGGCTCAAACGTGAACGAACTGTCATTGAGAATTAGCTTTTCTAGCCCTTTGCGCAAAAACTCATAATCTTTGTTGTAGGTTGGATACAAGCCGCAGTAAACCACAGGCAAAGGATTCTTAAAACCCGGAAGCGGTACAATACCCTCTTGTTTATGCGCTTTTACCGTATCACCAATCTTAATGTCCGACAGATTCTTGATATTCGAGATGAAATATCCAACTTGACCCGCCTGTATTGAAGATTGTTTATCCATCGAAAACGGCGAGAAAGTTCCAACTTCCGTAACTTCATACGCTGAATTTGATTGCAGCAATTCAATCTTATCTTTCGGCTTGATTGTGCCTTCGATAATCTTCAGATAGACAATAATTCCGCGATAATCGTCATAGGTTGCATCAAAAATCAATCCTCGCAAAGTTGCCTTAGTATCGCTTTTTGGTGGTGGAATTCTTTCAATAATCGCTTGAAGCAATTCTTCAACACCAGCACCTGTTTTCGCTGAAACCTTCAGCATTTCATCGGGAGTATGTCCGAATTGCGACTCGATTTCATCCATCACCTGGTCTGTTCGCGCAGATACAAGGTCAACTTTGTTGATAATTGGAATAATTTCGAGGTTGGCGTCAATGGCAAGGTACATGTTCGCAACAGTTTGTGCCTGTATCCCCTGTGCTGCGTCAACAAGCAAAAGCGCACCTTCGCATGCGTTCAGTGAACGTGAAACTTCGTATGAAAAATCAACATGTCCCGGCGTATCAATAAGGTTGAGAATATAGTCCTCACCCTTGTATTTGTAAGGGATTGAGACAGCCCGTGCTTTAATTGTTATGCCACGCTCACGCTCCAAATCCATATTGTCCAGAACCTGTTCCTGCATCTTCCTTTTATCGACAACGCCCGTTATTTCTATGATTCTGTCCGCAAGCGTTGATTTTCCATGGTCGATATGAGCGATGATGCTGAAATTTCGGATGTTCAGCTTATTCATTAATCTTCCTATTGATTGACCCCGAATTTTCGTAGTTGTAAACATAAAATATTTTGTGTGTCATTCCTGCAAAAACATGCAGGTAAACCTGCTTTTACTCACAATATTGACAATAGGACTCAAAAGTTATTTGACCTATTGACAATGTTGTAAACCTAAACCATAAAGGATGGTTCACTGGATTCCCAATCAAGTTGGGAATGACAAAAACATTTTTCTGTTCCACTAACGAATTTTGAACGCTACATTTTACATTGCGGATTTTAAATGTCAAAATCGACTTGGCTGAATTTTCAACCTTTGCAGAAGAAATATTATGGACGAAGCGGAAAATAGACAAAACAAGGATAAACTCAGGAAAAAGCTAGGCAAAATTGCGGAAAAACGCGCGGTAAAACTCCTAAAACGCAAAGGTTTCAGGATAATCGCGAGAAATGTTGAATCAGACTACGGTGAAATCGACATAATCGCCAAGGATGCAGATTTGATTGCGTTTGTCGAAGTTCGGAGTAAAACCGCGCCATTTTTGGTCAGTCCTGCTGATTCTGTAAATCGGGAAAAACAGCGGAAAATCGGGCTCACAGCACGGGAATTTCTCAGACTTCACCGCATTTCGAAGCTTTCATACCGCTTTGACATAGTTTCGGTTATATTCGATAAAGAACACAAATTGAAGGAAATCGAACATATCGAATCAGCATTTGTGCCC
>JAIOTL010000262.1 GCA_021106775.1 Planctomycetota bacterium
AAGAATTTAAGAAGTGGTTGCTAAAAGCAAAGGAAAATGCATCAACTCCTCATATCAACAAGATTCTCAGAAACGTAAAAACATTTTTCAATCATTTTAGGTTATCAGAGCCACCAGTTTTTAAAAATGTCGAAAAAATAACTTCAGAACTAAAGCAATACCCAACAGATCACGATTTAGGTTTTCATTTCAAAGTCAAGGAACTAAAAGATATTGTGAATGCTGCACTTGAGCAAGATAATGAGCTTTGCACAATAACGAGGGAAATGCACGTTGCAGGCAAGAATTTCGATGGCACGATGCAAAACAAATATGTTCCAATCTTCCCAACAATTATCCTGATAATGCTAACCGGTATGCGCAAAAACGAAGCTCTGAGCTTGAAATGGGATATGGTTGACCTTGAGAACGGTGTAATTAGAATCGAAAGAGCTCAAAAGACAGGGAAATCGAGAATTATCCCGCTTTTAACAGATCCATCAGGTGTAATCTCAGATTCATTGGTTGAATTGCTCAAAATTTGGAAAAGCAATGCAAAAGATGAATTTGTTTTACCTCATCCAATGTCAAAAGAACCTTCCGAACTAAAGAAACCACTAGAAAAATTTAAGAGCTTAAACGGTTTTCCAGACTTGAATTTCCAGAATTTAAGGAAAAGCTTTGTAAGCTATGCTGTTTCTTTTAGAATTCCAGCTACAAATATCGCTTTTTGGGTGGGTCATTCTGTTGCAGTTTCTGAACGTCATTATATGAGATATGCCCTGGGATTGGAAAAGGGCAACAGTATTAAAGAAGCAATGGGATTATCAGAAATACATCAGAAAGCACTCGAAGGATACAACAGCAAAGGCATTTACAAAAACCTCAAAAACACAAGCTTGTAATCATAAATTTCAATTAGCTGCCACTGAACTCAACAGTATACATGTTTCCCAAGAGTATTCTAAATAACATGTAATTCAAATTCGATAAAAAGTTTTGTATTTATTCATTATTCTCTGATTCTTTATTATTTATTATTTCATTCACTAAATCTAAGTTTTCATCAACTTTTTCATTTCAGGATTAGCAAAAGGTTTGGTTTTTTCTTCTTTTGAATATCTTGACAGAATAATACTGATTGATATTGAAATAATCAATAACAAAGGCATGAGAAACAAAATGTTGTCTTTAAACATATACAAACAATATCCATAGTTTTGTCGTCCATGGATTAACAAATCACTGAATGGTAATGATAGAAAAGACATTATAAAAAGAATAAGTGCCACTACATTAAAACATTTATTTTTAACTCCAAGCAATGAGAAAAAAGCAAAACACAATATTCCTATAAAAAATAAAAGTATATCTATCATGGATTCATAATTTTCTTTTACAAAGAAAGTTTCAATAAATGATTCACTAGTAAAAGTTGTATTAATATATAATGCAAACAAAATAATGCTCGAAATTATGTTTAACGATATGATTACCTTGTTTCTTTTTTGAATCAATCCTAGAAAAATATTAACAAGGATATTTAACAGAGATATAACAAACAAAAGAACAATGACTATGTAAATTGGTGAATCTGGAAAACTTAAGTCAAAATAAAGTTGTAGAAACAAAAAAAACGATTGAGATTTTATACTCGTACAGTATAAAATTAATAAGAAGATACTATAAATAACTATGATATAATACCAGAATTTACTATTATGAGTTTTATTTAGGTAAATAAAGTATAATAGTATAATCATTACTAAAGTAAATGTAATAATAACGAAAGACATTAATTGGATATCATTACTTTGAAAAACATGCCAAAACCATTCCAATTCCCCGGATGCAGCAGGTTTGTTAAAAGTACCAAAATACTGGTCTATTGGTATGACAATTGAAAAGAATAATAAAAAGCAACATATTGCTAATAAATTGTTCAAAAATGATTTACCTTGAAAGTTCGAGTATTTTTGAAACATAAATTCTCCTAATCACATTCATCCATACAATCCCTTAATGATAACCCTAATGTTTCTTCCTTTACACCCAAACATCACCAGAGTGCATAAGTTGATCCACATACTGCTTGACAATTAATAGTAGTGTCATCATCATTAAACCATCTTATTGCTTTCCCGAAATTAGTCCTTTCTTCATCGCAATATTATAATAGTGTATCATATTATTTAAACACTCAATTTTTTAGCTTGAGTATATACATCAGGATGAACTTTCTCAAGTAATTTAATATCTTGTTTTCTCGTAAATGAAAATTGAGCTTACACCGTTAGCACTACAACCAGATTCTATTTTCCACCGGAGACACTAGCGCCGAGGGCGTCACCATAATCTGCACCGATTAGTTTAACGTCTGCATTCGATACGTCTATATTCGAACTCCAATTTTGCTTGCCAAAGAAAATGAACGCACAACCCGAAGCTACACCACCATCATCGTCACTTGGTGCACCCACAATTACATCTTGGTAACCGTCATTATTTACATCTTGAATGGATGAAACGTGGTATCCAAAAAAATCTCCTGTATCTCCACCGATAAGCTTTACATCTGCGTTTGATGCATCAATTCTTGAAGCCCAATTTTGCTTACCAAGGAAAATAAATGCACACCCGGAATTAATACCACCATCGTCATCATAACTAACACCAATAATTAAATCGTCAAAACCGTCATTATTAACATCTCCTGCTGTTGATACACTTCGACCAAAATAATCATTACTATCTTCACCAATAAGCGTTACATTTGCATTCGATGCATCGATGCTTGAATTCCAGTTTTGTCTACCAAAGAAAATATAAGCACATCCCGCATAATTTCCACCAAAATCAGCAGCGTGAGCACTGACAATGACATCATCAAAATTATCATTATTAACATCGCCGGCACCGGACACACTATAACCCAAAAAGTCACCAGCATATTCACCAATAAGTTTCACATTTGCATTCGATGCATCAATACTTGAATTCCAATTTTGCCTACCAAAGAAAATATACGCGCATCCTGAACTGTTACCACCGTTATCAGCATAGTAAGCACCTACAATGACATCATCAAATCCGTCTCTATTGACATCACCTGCTGAAGATACACTAGTAGCAAAATAATCAAATGAATTTTCACCAATAAGCTTCACATTAGCGTTTGAAGCATCAATACTCGAATTCCAATTTTGTCTACCAAAGAAAATAAAAGCACAACCTGAACCAGAACCACCATCATCATCACCATATGCACCAACAATCACGTCATCAAATTCGTCATTATTGACATCACCTGCTGAGGATACAATATAACCGAAAGAATCACCAATATCTGCACCAATAAGCTTCACATCAGCATTTGAAGCGTCAATACTCGAATTCCAATTTTGTTTGCCAAAGAAAATAAATGCACATCCGGAAGCAATTCCTCCATCATCATCACTATATGCACCAACAATAATATCTCCATAACCGTCATTATTAACATCACCTGCAAAAGATACACTTCGACCAAAATAATCACCAATATCTTCACCAATGAGTTTTACATCAGCATTTGATGCATCGACGCTTGAGTTCCAATTCGATCGACCAAAGAAAATAAATGCACAACCTGAAGCAGAACCACCATCATCGTCACCATATGCACCAACAATAATGTCTGGATAACCATCACCATTAACATCACCATTAGTATAAATGCTTCCGGAACCTGCAATTGTGAAAGTGTACGGATTTTCGTCGGAGTCGTTGTTTGCAATTGAAACGGTCGCTGATTTATTTCCAACACTAGTTGGGCTAAATGTAATTGAAAAAGTTGTGCTGTTGCCAAATGTTATTGTTGAAAGTGTTGAACTTGTATTTGCGCTGAATTCCGAAGCATTTGTACCTGTTATCAAGACAATTGGAGAACCTGTTAAATTCAAATCTGCATATCCAGTATTCTCAATTGTGAAAGTAATTGCTTGGCTTGAAGCACCAACTCGAATACCATGAAAATTATAAGAACCCGTCGAGTTGGGAATGTTATTTGAACCTTGTTTAATGTTTATTTCTGGTAAAGGTGTCGTTCCTATGCCAGTTAATGTAAAGAAATAGGGATTTTCATCGCTGTCATTGCTGGAAATTGAGACTATCACTGCTTTATTTCCTACATTTGTTGGGCTGAGTGTGATCGTAAAAGTTGTGCTATTGCCAGGTGTTATTGTTGTGTTTGTTGAACTTGTATTTACTGAAAATTCAAAAGCATTTAGACCTGTTATCCTGACAATCGGTGAACCTGTTAAATTCAAATCTGCATATCCAATATTCTCAATTGTGAAAATAATTGCTTCGCTTGAAGAATTTACAGAACAACTACCAAAATCATAAAAACCTGTATAACAGGGAATATCGTCGTTACCTTGCTTAATATTTATTTCTGGGAGAGGTACTATTGTGCCTGTTCCTGTAACAGTGAGTGTGTAAGGATTTTCATAGCTGTCATTATTTGATATCAAAATTGTTATTGATTTTGCACCAATATCAGCTGGTTTGAATG
>JAIOTL010000227.1 GCA_021106775.1 Planctomycetota bacterium
CACGCTGTAGGACAGGCATCCTTGCCTGTCATTGCTGACGTTGTTGCCTGAGGTTCTCGAAGGCAACCCGTAACATTGTGGTTTCGAGAACCTCAACCACCTCAGATAACGTTGGTGGTTTCGACACCGCTCAACCACATCGTGTCATTCTTAGTGGAGCGAGCAAAGCGAGTGAAACGAAGAATCCAGGTAGGTAAACCTGCCTGGATTCCCAATCAATCCCCAGTCAAGCTGAGGACAGGGCTGGGAATGACAACGTGTGAATGACAGAATTTAGTTCTGGATGCAACAATTAAATTTGCTGCTCAGGCTTGACCGATGCTGGTATTTTCAACTTGCGCATTACGTCAATTACTGTGTGTGCTTGCCTGCGAGTTAATGATTTGCCGATAATCAGATATGGTCGTGCTGATTCGAGGTCGATTTCGATTTTCGCAAGGTTAATATTATCAAAACGTAATTCCGCAAGTGATTTCAGAAGTTTCTTCATAATTTTCGGTGAATCTGGCTTGGCTGCCCGAATATAATAGGTTTTTACGTTTTGTGAGTTCCTTGCTTCATCCAGCGACTTCTGCCCCTCACCGATACCGAGTTCCTTTATAATCGCAGCATCATTTTTCTTTGGGATGGTTATTTTCCGAGGAGGTGCCTGTTTTTGATTTCTTGCGATTTCAGAATCGGTAATTGGTGTGATTTTCGGCGGTGAAACCTGTCTTGGTGCTTCAACGATTTCTTTTGCTTCAGTCGAATCAATGATTGTCAGCTCTTCGGACTCCTCAGGCATCTGGACAATCTCATCATCCTTCAAGTTGACAATTTCTGATTTATCATTCGATTGTTCTTTATGAACCAGCACTTTATCTTCTGCATCCTGCTTTTCATCATAAACCTCGACCGATTCGAATTCCGAGGAAAAGTCCCAATTGTCAGTACTTGCTTTCTGCCAATTGGTATCAGATTCGTTTGATTTGCTTGATGTTTCAGCATCTTGTGAGGTTTTGTGCTGATTTTCTGTGCTGATTTCTGCATCCGATTGCTTAACCTTAGAATCCTGCGGATTATTCTCCGACATTTTCTGCTTTTTCTGCTTTTCTATACGCGCAATCTCAACTCTAAGCTGATTTATCTCTTTTTGCAAAGCTTCCATATCAGCAAAAATGCTAAAGTCCGAATCATCTCGATAATCTGAAGGTATATTTTCACTCATAATATTTTTTCAAGTGTAAACCGGGTTCTCCGCTTGAATGTTAACGAAATTTATTCTGGTTTATTCGAAATTTTCTTCCGAGCATATTGTATTAAACCACCGGAATTTAAAATCTCAAGAACCTCTGGTGCTAAAATAGGAAAAATGAAGTTTAACTCTCTTAATTTTATCGTGCTTTCTGCAAAATTTATCTCAATTACATCATCATTTTTTATTGCTGAAACCGCTTGTGGACACGTTATTACCGGCAATCCGAAATTAATGGCGTTTCTAAAAAAAATCCGAGCAAAAGATTCGGCAATTATTGCAGACACACCAGCATATTTTAGACAGCTTGCTGCCTGTTCGCGTGATGAGCCACATCCGAAATTCCTTCCTGCGACAATTACATCCCCGGTTTGAACTTTCTTAGCGAATTCAGGGTCGAGGTCTTCAAGCGCATGTTCCGCTAATTCAGCAGGTTCCGACAAAGTGTAAGTATATTTACCCGGAAAAATCACGTCTGTGTTTATATTATTGCCGTATTTCCAGACTCTCGATATCATTTCACCCTCTGATTAGTGATTATTTGTGTTATTATTAAGCTTATTACATTTTCCGATTAGAATTCACATGACAGTTTATATAATACATCATAAAACAATCGATTAAAATACTTTGGAGAAAAAATGAAATCAATCAAACTTCAGTTATGTTTTATTCTCGTAGTTATTGCGCTTATTTGGATAACAAATTCAGGATGTCATAATAGCTTGAAAATGAGTATTCGCGACATTTACAATGAATTTAGGGCACATTTTGACAATGATGATTATGAAGGAATGGCAGCAATGATGACGGAAAATTCCAGACATGACATCGAGAAACTTGGTGACGGGGATTTTAAGACTGGTTTTTTAACAAAGCTCGAAACCAATAAAACATTTAAAATGGCTTTAACGTTGAAGAACAGCGACGCAATTGACAGAGCGTTAGATGGAAAGATGGTTCATAGTCCTTATGCTTTTGAAAAAGCGGTTAGAATGGCGAGGAATTCAGCGAATCAAGCAGAAAGCTTAATAAAAAAACTTGGGATAGCAAGTGGTGACCAGAAATCTAAGATTCAATCCGAAATTAAAACAAAAACTTCGGAATATAAAGCATTGCTTAACAAAGCGATGGAAGCAAACGGTGAAGATGCTGTCAAGGATGCTGTGTATAAGTCAATGTCTTCCAATGAAAATTCTGATATTGTAACGCTTCGGGATGCAATTGATAAGGCACTCAAGGATTCCAGAATATCGGGTTTGGATAACACCGGCTTTTTGCGTTTTGAACTTGTTTCAGGAGGAAATTACTCTTGGAGTGTTGTTAAAATTTGTAATGAAGACAAATGGCTTATAAGTATTCCTAAATGATGTGAATTATGCATATCGACTGTATTCTGCGACCCTCCACAAGGTGAGGGTGATGTCAATGTAAAACATTTGAAGGCAATCCCCATTTTTTGTTACACTAGCCGGGATTTCTCTGTTGCACTCACTCCCATGGAATGACAAATGACATATTCTCTACAAAACACAGCAATTCCGTGAGCATTTAATCAGGTACGAAATTTAAAAATTGTTCATGTAATTGAGGATTCTACCTTCGATAAGCTGGCTGTCGTGAGGTATGATTTCAGAGCGTTGTTCAAGCAAAATGAATTCAAAATTTTCGATTTCATCCATTAATTCCTCAAGCGTGAACTCGCTGAACTCCCCAGAAGGTTCATCATCCATTAAATGCTTGGGAAATATTGACAAAACTCCTTCAGGCTTGAGCACCCGTTTGATTTCCGAGAAAAATTTTTCACGCTGTTGAAGGTTCAGGAAATGCAGCACATCGTATAAGAAAACGAAGTCGATTGTGTCCTTGCCAAATTCGAGACTCAGCCTACCGCTGGTTTTTTCAAGCTGAATGTTCTTCAGCATGTGAATTCGTGCTTTGTTACGAATCATTTTGAGTGCTTTTTCATCTGTATCAATTGCATAAATCGCACCGGTTTTTCCAACGATTTTCGCTGCCGGTATTGAATAATGCCCATTTTTCGCGCCGAAATCGATGACAATATGTCCTGGTTTCAGTCCGATACTTTCGAGATATTGAACACCGAATTTTCTTTCCCAATCCTGCATATCAGGATTCACCTGTTACCTCCGAATGGTGATTATGTCCGAAGCTGAAATATCATGTTTTCATCGGAAAATCAAAATCTCTTTCAAGTATACCCCAAATTTCTTTATGGTTATGAACGGTATAGCTCGAAGTGCTGAAACCTTTGGTATCGTGATACTTCCCCTTAGTTTTAACAAGAATGGAAATCATGCCGATTTTAATTGCAGGGTCAACATCATGGGGTGCATTGTCTCCGATATAAATCGTATGTTCTGGCTTGACACCTGCGTCATCGCACGCTTTCTGATAAATTTTCGGGTTTGGCTTCGAAATACCGATGTTGTCTGAAACAAAAATCGCTTTCGGGTCGAA
>JAIOTL010000442.1 GCA_021106775.1 Planctomycetota bacterium
GCCTTTACAATTGGAACAGCGCATGATTTTGTAACCCTTGTTATCGCAGTCAAAACACTTTATCCGCTTTGTAGTTCCGTCAACACTTTTCACCAAAACCATACCTTTACCATCGCATTTCACACATTTTTCATGGAATTCACCTTTGCCCTTACATCTGGGACAATTGATTTTGCCTGTTCCTTTGCAATTATCGCAGCGTATCCATTCGAAATTCTTGCCGTTGCATTCCGGGCATTTTTCATAACCCGTTCCTTTGCATATCCTGCATTTTTCCTTCACAATTCCTTTGCCTGTGCATGTACGACAACTTTGCAAAATTTTGCCTGCACCTTCGCATTTTGTACATCTTCCTGAAAATCCACATACCGGACAGGGAAGTTTTTTCTTGATTTCCTTAATCAGATAGGGGATTTCATTTCGTTTGAAGGAGCCTGAAATCATCTGCAGCTTTCCCAATGCGAATTCACGGCTTTTTGTACTACCGGTTTTAATTTGCTCTTTTGCGTTTAGATAGACCGCGTTGCGCCAGGCATCGTCAGCATTTTCATATTCATCACTAAAATCACCTTTTTTTGCTTCGCTTCTGCATATTTCAAAATATTTCACTGCAGTCTCAAATTCGAGCAAACTGAGGGAATTGTTACCTTTGCTCCAGTTGATATTGAATCGACATAATGCGATTTTTTTTGTGGGAATCGCGAGCCAGCTTGGAATATCCCAAACGAAGAGTTTTGATTTATCAAATTCGATTATCGCCAGTTCCCATTTTTTTTGCTGCATTAGTTTTTCCGCAGCATCGATATGTTCTTCTGTTTGTTCAATATCAGGTTTTAGCGAATAAGAAACAGTGAATTTACATTTGTTTTCGAGGTTTTGAATTTCAAGGAATTTATTGTTGTTTTCATTTTGCAGCCAAAGATTGACTGTAAGAGTTTTGCGTCCGCTGCGCAGTTGATTCTCAGTTGGTATCGGAATACTAAGCATTCCATCATCATCCGTTGTAATAACCTTTGAATATGAATAGGTTTTCACACGAAATTTCGTTGACCGCATGGGGATTTTCAAATTTAAATAAGGCACATAGACTTTTAGATTCATTTGTGAACCAGCATGACCTCGAACGTAGTTTAACACGTTTTCAGATTGATATGTCAAGCGTGAAAGAGATTCTGAGATTAGCGTATCGAATTCAAGTTTAATGTTGGAAATTTCTTCTACGTCATCATACGCCAACTTTCCCGCCAGAAAATAATACACAGGGAAGTTATTTTTCGCCTCCTCAAAGTTGCTTACCATTTCCGAAAGAAGTAATGGAAGCTTGGCAGGTGTTTTTTCCTTATAAAAATTTTGAATTTTGTTCCAATAATTTTGAACACTTGTGAGAATATTGCGACATTTCTGAGAAACTGTTTCGGTTGCTTTCACAATATCAAAAACCCCTAGAACATATGAAACCCTTCTACCCTCGCCATCAATACCAATATCCCAGACGTCAGTAATTACGAAATTTGGTATTTCGCTGTTGGATTTAACCTGAATAATCTCATTCAAGCGAACTTCCTGGGTGTAAATCCCAGCTTTTTTTATCATGCTTGTTTCAATGTTCATCTCACTTGAAATTCGCGATTGAATTGTCTCCGAAAGCTGACGCAATGCATCCCGTTCCGACTTTTTACGTGCATCCTGCTGAGTGTACGAACGTCCTTCACCGAGAAATGTCATGAAAGTTTCAGTTGGATATTTTGCATTCCGCAGTATTGTCCCTTGTTCGTTTATGTACGCCCATTTAGGTCGCTCATCAAGATTATACTGTGAACAACCTTGCAAAATAATACTTGTAAATGCAATTGTGATTATAAAAATAGTTGTTTTAATCGATTTCATATATAATCCTCATAATCAATATTTTCTCACAATTTAGTCTCAATTTACGTTTAAATTACTAAGTTATTTAACAATAATTAAAATATTCTTACTCAGACAAAATTTATATTGTTCTCCAATATACTAAGTCCACAATTGGAAAAATCATGGGAAATTCTCAAGCAATCTTTGGGAAACTCAAGAGCAAAATAAACAATTTTTTCTTAACAGAAAGATAATCGCTTAACCGAAAAACTGTTTACATTGGTTGTACAATTCTATCGGTACCCGTTTTAATTCTGAAATTGCATCCGAAAGTTTAATCGGCACGATTTTTGTGCCGTGCAATGCCATCATCGTCCCAAAATTCCCTGCTTTTGCATTTTTGTATTAATCTCAGTTTCTTATTC
Source organism: Planctomycetota bacterium (assembly GCA_021106775.1). Next base: position 2,277 of record JAIOTL010000442.1, read on the forward strand.
TCCCTCACAAGTTGGGAGTGATATGCGCAATAGGTAGGACAATTATAATGTGCAATGTAGGTGTAATTTTTGGTTATATTGGGACGGGCTTGTTAGCACGTCAATGTTGATGTTGGAAGTCATTCAGGGAAGCCTGCTCCACCAATCTGTTGTTTATTATTTCTGCAACGGAGTACTAACCTATTACTGCAATCGTTTTGTCCTGTCCTTCTTAGTGAACCGAATATGCTTTATTTTTAACAGAAATTCCATGCCATACAAAACCTGTTATAATTCAGCCAAAAGTACTTACTTGACTGTACTGAAACAGAAAGTATCTTGGGAACATAACAAGTTATTGTTTATGTACAAAGCTCGTCAAAAATTAACTTTTTGGAGATTCTTATGAAAAAAGTTTTAGTAATTAATGGGCATCAATTCTATGAAGGTTTTGCTGAAGGTAAACTGAACAAAACTCTGGTTGATTATTTGATTAATGAGTTGGAATTAAGAGGTTTTGAGGTCAAACAGACGTACATTGAAAAAGGTTATGATATTAACGAAGAAGTCGAAAAGCACCTTTGGGCAGATATTATCATCACACAATCTCCAGTTTATTGGTTCGGAACTCCCTGGATTTACAAGAAATATATTGATGAAGTGTTTACAACTGGACTTATGCAACAAAACCTAATAATTGATGATGGCAGAACACGAAAAGACTCAAGTAAGCAGTATGGAACTGGTGGAAAAATGCATGATAAACAATATATGCTATCGTTAACATGGAATGCACCTGAAGAAGCCTTTGGAAATGAAGAGCAAAATTTGTTTGAAGGTAAAACAGTTGATGAAGTTTTCATCGCAAATACTGCTGTTTATAAGTTTTGTGGGGTAGAAATCTTGCCAACATTTTCATGTTATGATGTGTTGAAAGCTGCAGACGTGGAAAATGATTTAAGGCGATTCAAACAACACTTGGATAGTGTTATTAAAACGTAATTGCCTAACCTTTGCTTCAATCTTGAAATAATTATAGACAATATCTAAAGAACTTAAATGCATTGTCAATTATGTTTATTGTATGTATTTGTGTTTACGGGTGTAAATGAACATGCAAATCAACCCAAAATAACTCCAGTCCGA
>JAIOTL010000136.1 GCA_021106775.1 Planctomycetota bacterium
TTCAACGATTTCAGTCAGCGTAAACTAAGTTTTGAATTATGGAAACGTTTGTTAATTAGATTCTAATCACTTTTTTTGTTTCAAACTAACCTGATGTACAATCGTTATATATCTTAACTTTAATGGATAAACTATGCCGATTTACGATTATAAAGCACTTAATAACAAAGGTTTTTCAACTTCGGGCATTATCGATGCGGATTCACTGCGCGATGGACGTGAAAAGCTTAGGAAACAACGACTTTACGTAACTACGATTAAAGAAGTGAAGGAAGAACAACGCAGACGACAAAAATCGATTCTGCCGAATATTTTCAAGCGTAAAAATACTAACGAACTTTCAATGGTAACAAGGCAGATTGCTACACTGCTTAACGCTGGCATCCCGCTGGCACAAGCATTACAGGCAATTATTGAACAGGTGCAGAACAAACAGCTCAATACCGCGTTCCGTGATATTCGCGAGCAAATTATACAGGGATTAAGCCTTGCGGACGCACTTGCCAATCATCCGTTTTATTTCTCTTCACTTTTCGTAAATGTTGTTCGAGCAGGTGAAGCGTCAGGAACGCTTGATTCTGTGCTTGTGAGACTTGCGGATTTCACGCAGTCGCAGGTTCGACTTCGGGGGAAGATTGTGGCAGCACTGACTTATCCAATTATTATGGTAATTATCGGTACTGGCGTGATTATTTTTTTGATGATTGCCGTTGTTCCAAAAATAACTGAGCTTCTTGAATCCCAGGAGCAGGCACTGCCATTTGTTACTGAAGTTCTCATCAAAATTTCGAACTTTTTCCAGCATACCTGGTTTTTAATCCCGATTATTCTGCTTTTCATGATTATTGCGTTTAAGAGTTGGGTTTCGACGAAATCTGGCAGAAGAATGTGGGATAGAACTTTATTCAAGATGCCCATTTTCGGCGATTTGTTCCGAAAAGTTGCGGTGTCACGTTTTTCTTCGACGTTTTCGACTCTTTTGAAGTCAGGCATTCCCGCACTTAGTGCATTGAAAATTGTCAGCAAGGTCGTTAACAACAAAGTTCTTGAGGATACGTTAGACGATGTTCACGATAAAATCCTGGAAGGTTCTGATATTTCGACTCCGCTGAAGAAATCAGGTGTTTTTCCTCCTGTTGTCGGTTATATGATGGCTGTGGGTGAGCAATCGGGTCAGCTTGAGGAGCTTTTAGACAAAATCTCGATTGCTTATGACGAGGAGATTGACCTTGCGACGCAGAAGTTGACCGCGATGCTTGAGCCGATTCTCGTTGTTGCTATGGCGGGTGGTGTTGCGTTTGTGGTTGTGTCGATATTGCTGCCGCTTTTGCAGCTTTCCCGCGGCATGTCCGGCTAATTCGAACATGCAAATTATTTCAGTAGATTATTCAATTTCAAATCGTTAAAAACCGCATCTGCAAGTGAATCCATCATTGTTGCAAGCGATAAATCTTCTCCCTGCGTTTCTGTTGAAGCTGTCCAGGAGTTCTTACCCGTTGCAACATCAATAAGGTCAACGGTAAACTTCAGATATTCGGTTGTGCTTGTGCTCAAATGGTCTCTGCTTGCGTGTACGTTTGTTTTCATGTTTTTTGACTTGAATGTAACCTGAATCACGCCGTCAATATTCATTTCCTTGAAAGTCTGCATCTTCTCAGCATCAGTTTTTTTCTCGGTTGGTTTGAAAATCGAATGTCCTTTTTTCAACATCACACCAAGCTTCTGAAAAACCTTCTCAAAGCTGTTCTCACCGATAACCATCTGTTTCATGTCGTCGGTTTTCACAACCACAATAAGATTCCCGTATGATGCACCACTGAAATCCGGGTCCTTGTAAGACGTTATCTCAGTGTAAGCACAACCTGTTGCAAAAATTACTGCTAAAACAGTAATCAGAATAAATGTGAAACTTCTCATTTGCTCTCCTTTATTTTATTGAGCGAAAACCAATATCTTTTCGGTAATATTTATTGTCGAAATGAATTTTTTCGCAGGCAGCATATGCTTTTGTTTGTGCTTCCTTGAGAGTGTCTCCAAGCGCGGTTACACCAAGCACACGCCCGCCGTTGGTGAGTAATTTACCATCTTTTTCAATTGTCCCTGCATGAAACACTTTCACGTCAGGATCTTGCTCAGCATCGTCAATGCCTGTGATTTCGATGCCTTTCTCATAATCACCAGGATAACCCGCAGAAGACATCACAACGCAAACCGATGAACGCGGATCAAACTCGATAACTGGATCAGGAAGCTCGTTTAGTTTTCGTTCTGCGGTGGCTGCGAGCAGAGGTAAAATATCGGTTTTTAACCTCATAAGCAGCGGTTGAGTTTCAGGATCGCCCAAACGCACGTTGAATTCAAGCACTTTTGGTCCAGAATTCGTCAAAATCAGACCAGCATATAAGATTCCGCGATAATCAAGCTCCTGATGCCTCATGGCGTGTATAACCGGCACGAGAATATCTTCCTGAATCTGATAAAGCAACTTTCCCTGGATGTTGGGTACCGGCGAATACGCGCCCATTCCACCGGTGTTGGGTCCTATGTCGCCCGCATAAATCGGTTTGTGGTCCTGAGCCGGGTCAAACAAAACGCTGGTTTCACCATCAGTTAACGCCAAAATGCTGAGCTCATCACCTGCAAGAAAATCCTCAATAATAATTTCCCTGCCTGATTCACCGAAAGCTTTGTCAACCATCACACTTTTGAGAAATGCTTTTCCCTGCTCAATCTCTCTGACGACGCTCACGCCCTTTCCTGCTGCCAGTCCGTCCGCCTTGATAACCGATGGTAGCGTCATGCTGTCAAGATACTTCAACGCCTTTTCATAGTCTGTGAAAGAACGATACGATGCTGTGGGAACACCCTGATGATGCATGATATCCTTTGCGAATTTTTTTGAGCCTTCAAGTTGTGCCGCCGCTTTACTCGGACCAACGACAGGAATCTGGAATTTCCGTAATTTGTCCGCGAGTCCATCAGCCAGAGGTGCTTCAGGTCCGATAACCACAAGGTCAATGTATTCTTTCTGAGCGAATCGAACAAGTTCCCGAATGTTATCAGCCTTGATGTCGATATTTACAGTATTTTTTTCTCGTGCTGTTCCCGCGTTTCCAGGAGCTACATAACACTTTGTGCATTCAGGCGACTGTGTGATTTTGTATGCCAAAGCGTGTTCGCGTCCACCTGCGCCGACAACAAGAACTCTCATAAGACCTCCAGAGCAGAAATTGATAAGAATATCGAGTAAACTTTACAATCTAAATGCCATTTTGCTATGTTAAAAGTTTGATAAATCAATCATATCATTTTATAATAATTCAGTGAATTTTTACATTTAACGGGATTGAAAATGAAACAAATAACAGTTTTTGCTTTGGTTTTAAGCGGGATTCTGACTTTCGGCTGTGCAACACAGATGAATGACATTGAATTTGCCTATTTCTCAAAACCTCAGACTGACCGACCTGGAATCCAGGATGTTTTTTTCAACGATTCTCACAGCGCATATAAGAAATTTCGTCAAAATCCCGAAAAAGTGATAGAGGAAAATGAAAAAATTCTGTTTATTGACGAGAAACTTCCGAAAAGTCATCATCCTGTCGAAGACGAATGGATGGAAGCGTTGGTTAAATCGCTTGATGTGCAGGATTTCTTCGAATATGGTCGTTCGGTGCCTTCATTTATGCAGGCAATTGAGGTTTTTAGGTCGAAAGATTTCATACGGCAATGCATAATTCTCATTGTTGATGGAAATGTTACAATCGCCCTTTCGCCGAGACCTCCTGGAGCAAATGCTTCTAGAAATGCCAGAGACGATTTTTACAAGAAGATGGATAAATTTCGTGATTATGGGAATGTTTATGTTGCCTTCGCAGCCCAATTTCGCCGAGTTGGCGTTAAAAAAACAGATTCAGGGATAGATGTTTTCCTGAAAGACCTTGAGCGTTCACACAGACTAAGCGAAAAAGAAAAGGAAGATATTAAGGAAAATAAGGATAAGCGAGAAGACATTCACGGCAATTAAGCAAAAATTGTAGAAGCATACAAGTAATGTTCGTCATTGCGAGCGAAGCAATCCCTGTGTTCCATCAAATATTTTCTGACAAAATGTTGATATTTCAATACATTTCATACTTTCTATCCGCAAAAGCGAAACCTTAGTGAATCTTAGTGTTTTTAGTGGCTAAAGTTCTTCAATATTCCATGATTGTGACAAACAACCTGTTCTGGTGTATGAAAATCAAAAGTGTGCTTGCATACCTTGATGGATTCCCTGAGATTGCTTAGTTGGTCGCTTCCGCTCCCACCTCTCAATGACAAACTGGTGTTGTCTCTAAAAATCTGAACTCTGA
>JAIOTL010000276.1 GCA_021106775.1 Planctomycetota bacterium
TCAAAAGAAACCGCTGAGGAGTTTTCAAAATTCAAAGGAAAAATTTATTCTAACGATTAAATTAGAAAAATATTTTTGCTTTGGCAGTCAAAGAAAAAGATTAAGTGAGAACATTCACTTATAAATCGTGTTTTAAAAATACAATGCACATAAAGCGTGAAAAGAAGTTAGTCTCAAATGTTTATTATACTGGTGATGTTTGTTAGGGTTTGAGTTTGAGGGCGGCGGAGAAGATTTGCTTGAGCTTCATAACGTGCGGAAAGCGGTTTTCGGGGTAGCGCGCCATCATCCGGTAAATGAGCTGAACTACCGGCATCGGCAGTGCCGGATTCAACTTGATCATATCCTGCGGCGGCTCATTCTTCAATTTCGCGAGTAAAATATCAATCCCGCGCGTGCCCTTGTACGGCGGTTTCCCGGTAAGCATGTAAAACCCGACGGCACCAAGCGAGTAAATATCGGTGCGCTCGTCCGCCTTCAAGCCCTCCGCCTGCTCCGGCGCCATGTACATCGGCGTACCCATAACCTGTCCGGTAACAGTAACGTTCGAGCCTTCAATCTTGACCAGCCCGAAATCGATTAATTTCACAACGCTTTCCGGCGTAATTATTATATTCTCCGGTTTAATGTCTCGATGAATCAAATTATGCATATGTGCCTGTGCAAGTGCATCGCAGAGTTCACTCATGACGAACATCGCATGTCTGGTTTGAAATGCACCCGTTCGCGTGATTATGTTGCGAATGTTTTCACCATGAATGTACTCCATGGTGATGTAATAAACTTCCTCAAATTTACCGAAATCGTAAATTTTCAAAATATTCGGATGCTTTAGATGCTGCAACGTCTCCGCCTCGCGCATAAAACGCTTAATGAGCTGAGGACTCGGTTTCGGCTGGGATTTCATCAATTTCACAGCAACAGTGCCGAATTCCTGATGCTCACCCAGAAAAACCACCCCTGACGCTCCTGCGCCTATCTTTTTCATTAGAAAACTGCCTGCAATATCCCTGCCGATGATGTTTTTTTTTGCTTCGCCCTGACTCATGTCATCTCCGATTGTTAGGCTGTGTTTGAAAACTACTTCTGTGTATTTACCCAGATTCACATAACTTTCAAAATTTCTTCAATCGAAACTTCCTCAATGAAGCTTTAGCTTCACCTGCGTTGGTTCTCAATCATAAATTCCGAACCTTACGCAAATCTGAAAAAATCGCATCAAAACTATTTTTCAAACACAGCCTATTTGTCCGCGTCGATGAATTCTTTCCAATACTTATTATCGGTATAATTCTCGATTCCGTAATCACGAAGTTGTTCAATAGCTTTTTTCACCCATACCTGGCAGAGCGGGTATTTTTGCTCGTCTCCGAAGATTTTTATTGTTATCATGTATTGTATTTGTGCAGCCTCGTTGAAATTCAACAAATCATACGTCCGACCAGCGTAAAACTGGCGATATGCGAGTACAGCGAAGAGTTTCTGCTTAAGTTCCAAAATCTGCTCGGTGTACTTGCCCTTTGGGTATTCTTTGAGATAATCGTCGCAGAAGTTGAGGGCGCCACGCTCGATGATGTCGCTACCTTTGCTGCTGATGTAATCGGGGTCGTATTTTTTACCTTCGATTGATGCAGCAGTCGCAACAGCAGCTTTGAACAATGCTTCTTCGCGTTCGACTGAGAAATTCTGATAATATTTCACGACCATGATGTATTTTGTCCGCGCGTTCCAGTAATCGCCGTCGAAATACATGCCGTCACCCATGAGCAGCAAGGATTTCGCGGAATACGGACCTTTCGGCTCTTCATCGAGAATTGTTTGCAGCACGTCAATTGCGTCGTCTGTATCATCAGCGATGATTTGCTTCTCACCGTTTTTATAAAAGAGTGGCAGCGCGATTTTTTCGAACCAGAATTGGCGTAAATCTTCCCAGAATTCGATGTTTTTGCTGCTGTTCAGTAATTCATTATACATATTAATGAAATCGAGCACTTGTTCGTTAGCGTCGGTGTATTCACCGAGTTCGGAGAGACAGCGGATTTTCTGTCTGTGTGCTTCGAATGCGCCGAGTGTCGAGCCCGGATATCGCACGGTGTATTCGTCGAAAATTTCATATGATTTTTCCCAATTGCCCTTTTTCTGTTCCTCGTAGCCCTTTTTAATGAGTTCATCTTCGTTTAGGTCAGTATATTTCAACTTGGACGAGTAAATCCCGCGGTTCTCATTGTGCTCGATTTCATTCTCTGCACAACCCGCCAAAACGAGGAGTATCAACAAAAAGCAAGCAAAAAAAGCATTGAAATATTTATTTTTTTGTGTGTTCATGAATCTTCCACTTATTGAATTTTGAGACAGTGTTTTATCTTAAACGAGCACAAGCACAAAGAAAATATTTATACCGCTCATTTTACACACTTGAGTTGCGATTATTTTAATTTTTCTGCAAATTCTTTCATGCGTTTCATGCATTCGGGTTTGTTTTCACTGAGCCATGCATCTTTTTTTAGTATATCGTAAGCAAGCTTAAAATATTTGTTAGCTTCTGGTTCGTTGTTTTTCAAGAGATATAACTCGCCAAGCTCCTCATAAACGAATCCGTCAGGATTTTTACCTTCCTGTGTCATCTCTGTCTTCAATTTCAGCTGAATTTTAAACGCATCATCAATCCTGCCAAGTGAGCGATAACATTTTGCAACATTCCATTTTGCGATAAAAATCGCTTGTTTATTGCCGTCTTCCTCCCACCATTCCAAAGATTTTTTAAAATACTTCAGAGCTTCATCTAAACTAACTGCATCGTGATAAGACCAACCGAGGTTGTTATAAACAGGTCCCATCCATAGCTGAAGCTTTTCATCACTTGTATTCTCACACAATTTAAGTGCTTTGAGATTCCATTCAATTTGCTCATTGTTTGTTCCTGCAATACCAAGCATGTGAACAGCATCAAATGCATAATAATCAAGTTTGTTTGCAATTCCGTATTCATAAGCTTTTAAGAATAGTTTTTTCGCTTCATCTTTCTTGCCGCTGGAATTAAACACCCTACCACGTTCAAGCATGTAACGGATTCGAGCAACCTTTGTGTCCTCGGTCAACATTTTTTCAACTTCATCAAGAACCTTGTGTGCTTCTTCAAATTTTCGCTGAAGCCCCAAAGTTCTTGCAATCTGAGTCAGAAGCTGAGCATGATAATCTACATTGCCTGATTCCTCAGCAGTCTTCAAAATCTCTCGAAATTTTTTCTCGGTCTCCGAAGGATTGTTATAATCCCAAAGTTTATCAAAATCCGACAGTTCATTGTTTTTTGCATCGGGATTTTCTGCTGCTGAACAACCAATTAGAAATCCGAGAATCAACAAAACTGTGAAAAACTTCATTTTTATCCTCAGGAGTAAATGTTTAAGTTAAGAATTCAAGTAACTCAGTCTATTACTTACCATTATATTGAAAATTGCAGAAACAATACTAAGATTTCTTATACTTGTTTGATTTTATTCTTAAAATATCGTTAATCTATTCACGATATATTTTATTCATGCTGTGCAACTTCTGACTGTGAGGGCTTAATGAGCGGTTTGAATGATAATGGAAATCCTGATTCGCGCATTGAAGAACATCCGATTCTCGATGCTCAGCGTTTGGTTGGCTCGAAGAAGGACATACATTTTACTTTCGATGGTAAAAACCTGCCTGCGAAAGAAGGCGAGACAATCTCTACCGCGCTTTTTGCCAACAATATACATATTTTTGGTCATCATTTTCGCGACAATGCGCCGCAGGGGATTTACTGTGCAAACGGGCAGTGTTCGCAGTGTTTGGTGATTGCTGACGGTTCGCCTGTGAAATCTTGCATTGTACCGGTAAAAGATGGTATGGATGTACGCTCGATGGTCGGGCTTCCTGAGCTTATTGCGGACGATAAACAGCGTTTTCATGGTGAAACAATTGATGTTGAGACTGATATTCTGATTATTGGAGGTGGACCAGCGGGGTTGAGTGCTGCGCTTGAGCTTGCTCCATCTGGCAAGAAGATAATTATAACGGACGACAAGCTGGAACTTGGCGGAAAACTCACCCTTCAAACACACAATTTCTTCGGCTCGATTGCCGATTGCTATGCTGGCACGCGCGGCATGGACATCGGTTACAATCTATCCGAGGAAGTTCAGAAGTTTGATAATGTCGAGATTTGGCTGGATTCGCCAGCGGTCGGTGTTTTCTCAGACAAAAAGGTCGGTATTGTTAGAAAAGGTAGTTACATCAACGTAAAACCTGAGATTTTAATGATTGCGACCGGCGCACGCGAAAAAAACCTGATTTTTCCAGGTGCGGATTTACCTAACGTTTACGGCGCAGGTGCATTTCAGACTCTAGTGAACAGGGATTTGATTAGAACTTCGGAAAAGATTCTGATTGTTGGTGGTGGAAATGTCGGGCTAATTGGGGCGTATCATGCGTTGCAGGCGAACATGGAGGTTGTTGCGGTAATTGAAGCATTGCCGAAATGCGGCGGATACAAGGTCCACGAGGACAAAATACGCAGACTCGGCGTGCCGATTCTCACATCGCACACAATCCTTGCTGCTGAAGGTAAAGACCGCGTCGAACGTGTCATTATTGCTGGTATCGACCAAAATTTCAAGGTCATTGAAGGCACTGAGAAAGAATTTGATGTTGATACCGTGCTTATCGCTGTCGGTCTTTCGCCTGTGAACGAGCTTTTGGAACAGGCAATACGCTTTGGGATGAAAGTTTATGGTGCGGGTGATGCGGAGGTGATTGCTGAGGCATCAGCAGCGATTTTCAGCGGGAAAATCACTGGTAGACAGATTTTACTTGATATTACGCATGATGAAAAATCGCTTGATACAGAACATGAAGAACTTATCAAGTTACTTGATAATAGGATTGAGCTTCCTCAACAGCATCAAGATATGCTTGAAACTATGCGCATAGAAATCTTAAAAGCACTTGATAGTAAGAATGTAATTCCGAAGCATTACATGGATATGCTTGAAATCATGCGGGGTAAACCTGGTAAAACCTTTCAGTTTGAACTGCCAAAATCACATGGCAATAAATTTTATCCGGTAATTCGTTGTCAACAGGAAATCCCCTGCAACCCCTGTACCGAAGTCTGCCCGATGGATTCGATTAAGATTCCAAGCGGTCATATCATGGAATTGCCGATGTTTGCGGGTGAGTGCATCGGCTGCGGCAGATGTGTTCAGATTTGCCCGGGATTGGCAATTAATCTCGTGGTGAAAGATGGTTTCGACCCGGAAGGCAAAACGGCTGGGCTTGTGATTCCCTGGGAAATCGGCACAGACGCAAAAGATCTGAAACATATTCCGAATTTACAGGCTTTCACCGGAAACCGAGAAATAGTAACCGTGGATTATGACGGGAATGTTGTCGGAAAAGGGAAGGTGCTTTTCTGGAAGCTTGAAGATTGGCTGGACAGACGCATACTTGTGTTTCTTGAGGTTCCCATCGAAGACGCAGATAAAGTTGCCAGTATGCGACTTGTTGATTTTTACGATAAAACACCTGAAAATTACCGGAAATCGACCCAAAAAGAGTACTTGGATGTTTCAAAGCTTGATGATGACGCGATTATCTGCCGATGCGAGCGCGTTACGAAGAAGGAAATTATGGACGAGATTAAGAACGGTGCACGAGATTTCAACGACATAAAGGCTGTACTGCGACTGGGCATGGGACCTTGTGGCAGCAAGACCTGCAGCGAACTTACGATGCGTTTGTTTCGCGAGGCAGGCATTGATTTGAAAAATGTTCAGGAGCATTCAAAACGCCCGTTTGAGATGGAAATTCCGCTGAAATCCTTCCTTGACGAAAAAGACATAGATTAAGGTAGCAAAATGAGCAAAAATTATAATAAATATGATGTGATTGTTATCGGCGCGGGAAGTGTTGGGAACCCGACAGCGTATTTCCTAGCAAAAGAGGGCAAAAAAGTGCTTTGTCTCGAAATGCTGCCAGCACCCGGTCAGGGTCAGAACAAGGCGGCAATCGGCGGAGTTCGAGCGACACACTCTGACCCTGCGAAGAGAACACTTTGTCCGCAGAGTCTGGACATTTTTGCAGGCTGGCAGAAGGAAACCGGCGTTGACATCGGGTATAAAAAGGGTGGCTACGCATATCCGGTGTATCGCGAGCAGGACGCGGAAATGCTGAAATCTTTGCTTCCGATTCAGAAAAAATTCAAGCTTAACATCGATTTTGTGGACGCGCAGGAAATGTCGAGAATTGTGCAGGGGATTCAGCAGGAAGGTTTGCTCGGTGGGACTTTCTCGCCGGATGATGCGCAGGTGAGTCCGTTGATGTCTTCAGCGAGTTTTTACCGTGTTGCAAGGGATTTGGGTGCTGATTATCATTTTAATGAAAGCGTTGTCAATTTTATCAAAGACGGAAGCAGAATCATCGGTGTGCACACTGATAAATCGACGTATCATGCGGATATGACCGTTATCGCTGCTGGTGCTGAGGCTGAGGAATTATGCAGAAAAGCTGGCGTAGATGTAACAATTTTACCCGACAGTCATGAGGCTGGTATTTGCTCGCCGGTTCAGCAGTTCCTTGACCCGCTGGTGGTGGACATTCGACCGGGTGCCGACGGCAAAACCACTAACTTTTATTTCGGACAGAATCACGAAGGTCAGATTATCTTCTGTTACACGCCAAGTCCGGTTTTCCCTGGAATAAGCAGGGATTCGACGTCTGAATTCATGCCAATTCTTGCACGTCGCATGGTTGAGCTTATTCCTCGCTTCCGCAACCTTGTTGTTCGCAGGATTTGGCGCGGTTTATACCCGATGAGCGTTGATGCTGTCCCAATCATAGGAAAATACGAAGGTGTTGACGGCTTGATTCTTGCGGTTGCCATGTGCGGGCAGGGATTTATGCTTGGTCCTGGTGTTGCGCTGAACCTTTGCTCGGAGATTATTCACGGAAAACCTATGATTGAGCAGAAAGTCTGGGATTCGCTAAGTCCGAACCGCGATTTCTCCGCAGCAAAAGTCGAAAAACTGAAATAATGCTTTTGTCATTCCGAGAGAGCGTTAGCGACAGAGGAATCCAGTATGTTTCATTCATCTGGATTCTTCGGTCATTTCATTCCCTCAGAATGACACGACTCGTAAGTTCTGGATTCCCGTTTTCACGGGAATGACAACTTCTCAAAATTATGTCCAAAAATATTTAGCAAATTTGGGTCAGATTTGCGTCGCAGAGTGGTGCGATTTTATTGATGACTTCATTTATCGCCTGCTCATGCGTGCCTTTGAACGTGAAACCTGAGGCACGGGGATGTCCGCCGCCGTTGTAAAGTTCACGTGCAATCTTACTCAGGTCATGGAAACCTTCGCCGCGCAACGAAACTTTAACAGTGCCGTCTTCAATGCCTGGCATTACAAGGGCTGCAATCTGCGTTCCGCGAATTGACTTGAGTTTGTTTATAAGAACGTTTGTATCCTTAATATTGCATTGAAAATCAGCGAAATCCTGCGCTGTGTAGTATGAAATCGCAAACATACCTGCATTATGAAGCGTGATTCGGTTCACAATACGGGCTTCGAGCTTGAAATCGGACAGCGAATTGACGCGGTAAAGGTTCGCAGCGATTTCAGCAGGATCAGCACCCGATTTAACAAGGCTTGCAGACGCTCTGAACGTCGATTCTTTGGTGTTTGAGTAAGTAAAATTGCCCGTGTCAGTCAAAATCGCGGTGTAAAGACAGGTTGCAGCCTCCGCTGTCACACGCCAACCGAGAATCTGCGCCATGTAAAATAACATTTCACCCACGGAACTCATGTCAGGTCGATTAAACGCAACCGTGCCGAAACCATCGTTAGTCGGATGATGGTCAATATTTATCAAATGCTTCGGCTCGAATTTGCTGACAACATCACTCACCCGCAAAAATCCACCTGAGTCGAGTGTTATCAGGGTTTCAGGTCTAAAACCGTCAATCTGCGAACTGTTCATGATGAGTAAATCATTGCCGGGCAAGAATTTCAGCTCATCTGCATAATTAGTCTGCGTTATCAGGTGAAATTCTTTATCCTTAAAATTCTCAGATATAAGGAAATACAATCCGAGCATAGACCCCAGCGCGTCGCCGTCCATGCGTGGATGAGCTACCAGAATTAAGTTTTTTGCATAAACTATTGCGGAATTTATTTTTGAAATTGTACTTTTATCATCTACCAGCGGATTCGAAAAATTTTGCACGGTTTCCCCCCGATATTTCTGAAAACGTATCACAAAGTAACTATTTCGCATTATTTATGGTAAAATTCAAGTATTGAAAATCAAAGGAGTCATCATGGTTGAAGAAAATAATAATAAAGAAAACAAGCCTTTTGAGGAAAAACCGAATGAAGATGAAAAGGATTTAGAGAAGGACATGATCGAGGAAAATGTATCAGATGTTTCAGATGGCGATGAAAACATGGAAGAGAACGTTCAAGCGACAGCGTCGGAGGCACTTTATAACGAGCTTACGGATTATATTCAGAAACAGATTGCATTGATTAACGAGAAAAAGGAAGGCAAAAGCGTCGCAAAGATTTATCAGAACGAGGATATTGTTGATGCGCTGAAATTCGCTCAGGAGTATAAGAAGACGCGTAAAATCAAGGAAAAACAGCTTACAATTAGGAATTACGATGATTTCAGCGAACTTGTCAGCCAAAACAAGATAATTAGCAACTATGAAATTAATGCTCTGACGCTAAACAATAAAACAATTGAACAATCAGTGATTGTGGAATATTGCAACATTACCAAGCTGAATTTCCAGAAATGTACGTTCAAAAACAACGTGCAGTTCA
>JAIOTL010000342.1 GCA_021106775.1 Planctomycetota bacterium
TTGAAACTCCTTATAGTATCGAAATCGATATAAGCTGGAAAAAGCAAGAGTTGCCAGGAAATCTACCCATTCTAATGATTCCCTCTATATCAATTGAATTTGTTAAGAATGAAAAAGGAACAAAATATATTTTACTTAATACAAATATCCATGGAGATAGATACATTGTTGAAAGGGAGTATTTTACTGATAATACTGATGATATTGATGAAATTCAGAATAAAATCCTCATAAGTCTGATTAGCAAAATTAAGGATCTCCAGATTCCCCAAGCACACGATGTATTATTTGATTCGACAGAAATCGAAGAAGATGACGATTTACCTGACCCGAGACCAATTGACCCAATAGCAACCGATCCTATCCCAACTGATCCATCCATTGAACCGCACCCAAGTGTTCCTAAAACATCAGGGATACATCAATTTGAAAAAGCTCAAGAATATGAACTTAAACTATCAGCAGGTGTACAGCTCAATACTTTTATTAGCGATGATGGAGTTGGTGAAGGGTCTTCAGAACCAACAGGAATAAGCATAACTGCTGAAATTGGAATGTTTGATATTTCGGATATTATTGCACCAAAAATTCTATTTCTTGGAAATTTACTGGCAGCAACAGATGAAATTTGGATGTTGAAATCCGCACAATTAAGCGGTTCAATTTTAACAGTTGGCGCATTCGCAGAAATTGATTTTCAGGAATTTCTATCTTCAGTAGAAGGTCGAGGATTATTAGGACAGAGGGAAACTGATATTTACGCATTTGCAGGTGCAGGAATTATCGGGGATATAATCTCGCTTAGACGCTCGCAAATCGAAATAGCAAGTATACCACAAGAAAGTGAAGCGTTAGATGCGTTTATGTTTGGTATTGCATGGTATGCAAAAGGTAGAATTCGCGGGATTCTTACAGAAGAGTTATTCGCAGAAATCTTTTTTATAAACAGTTTACAATTCGCAGATAAAATATCTGGTGGTTTCATTCTCACATTTTCCTTAGGATATAATATAGATGAGACTATGACGATCATTTGTGATTTTACATTCGGTTACTGGGAATATGCTCTACCAGATGATCAAAAGCTATTTCAAGATTACACAGGGATAAAATTTGGATTGTCGATAAAATATTAAATATGATTGGGGGAAACATGCAATTTTCTAAAAACTTTGTTTTCATGCGAATTATAATACTATGTTTTAGTATATGTCTGCTGTTTAGCTGTGTTTCCGAGTCAGACTATGACATTATAGGCATCTTAGAAATATTCCCACGCTTTCACGACTTCAGCAATGTTAATGTTAGTGATTCTGCACAGATAGATTTTGTCATAACTAACAAAGGAAAAGCAGGTGTTTATGTCCTGGCGATTGGACTCGTTAAAAAAGGTGGGTCTGCTGCATTTCCAGGCTCTGATGAGTTAGCGTTTGACGATTTTGCAATCAAGCAGGTTCTTGATAATTCATACAAAACTCCGAAGGAAGTTAGTTTACCTTTGACTGGGTGTTTCAAGCTCAAAGGGGGTAAAAGCATAACTGTTTCAGTTGAATTTGCTCCAACCAACCTTGACGCTGCCTTCGCATGCCTCGAATTGTCTTGCGCAGCAGAGATTAGCAAGACTGTATTAATTGAGTTAATGTGCAACACTGGCGAAGCAAGTATCAAAGTAACACCCGCATCGTATGATTTCGAAGAGCACAGCGTGAATGCTTCGAGCGATGCACAGACATTTACGATAGAAAATATCGGTTCAGCAAATCTGACAGTAACCAATGTTGCTCTCACTGATGGAGATGTCAGTGAGTTTTCAATTGATGATGCAGCACTATTATCAACGATTGTTCCGGGGGGAACCACGAGTTTTGATGTAACCTTTAATCCTTCAGATGTCGGAAATAAAAGAGCAATCATCACTATTTCGAATAGCGATATAAATTTAAGCGAATATAAATTCACCGTTCTGGGTATTGGCAGCAAAAAGCCTCCAATTATCACGAACGCACAGGCGACTCCGGAGGCAGTTATTGCGAATGGAATGGATAAGGTTTTGTTCTCAGCACATGTGATTGATCCAACTGGCAAACATGATCTGCAAAGTGTAAATGTGGATTT
Organism: Planctomycetota bacterium; assembly: GCA_021106775.1. The sequence goes on from JAIOTL010000342.1 coordinate 2,116, forward strand.
GTCGGATATTGATGGGAATGTTGCACAGCAGCTTTACGATGACGGGACGAACGGTGATTATGTTGCTGACGATGACATTTATTCCTTCGTATACACAATGCCTAATAATCCAACTCTTTACGGAATTTATGAAATCGAGTTCTCAGCAGAGGATAAAGGCGGAAATACCGCATCATCCAAAGCTTATCTGGCAGTTGCCACCGGGAAGGTTATTCATGTGAGTGCTTCTCGTGGTGCCGACGATGACAAAGGCTACTGGCGTTACAAATCCCCGGTACCAACCGCAAGTCATTGGTCATCTTGTGTGTTAAAAGATAATAGAATCTATGTCATTGGTGGTTCTTATGATAGTAGAACATATTACACAAAAAATGAAGTATACAATCCGTTAACAGATACCTGGGAGACAAAGAAAAATATGTCAATTGGGCGCAATGTTTTTGGAATTGGAGTTATCAATGATAAAATTTATGCAATATGTGGATTAAATAACGGTAACTTGGATAGTATTGAAGAATATAGCATACAAACTAATACTTGGAGCAATCTTACAAATGCAAACAATACAAAAAGTAATTTTTCACATATTCAATACAACAATGAGTTATATTTATTCACTGGTTATAATCCAAATAATTATTCGACAAAAGTTGAAAAATATAATCCATTAACGCAAACTTGGACAAATCTTGCTAGTTTGAATAAAGGAGTTCAACATTCTGCAGCAGCATTATTTAATGGAAAAGTTTACGTTACTGGTGGTTTTAACACTTCGAACTTTGACACATTGTCAATATACAACATCCAGCAAGACACATGGGATTATTCAAAAAGCTCAATGCAGAACACAAGACAAAGTCATGTTATGGTTGCATTGGATGGCAAAATATATGCAATAGCTGGAGCCATTGGTGGCAATGTTTCAAAAACTGTGGAAGTATATGATCCAGTTTTAGATACTTGGTCATATGTTTCAAGCTTGAACGAAATCAGAGCAACCCACTGTGGTATTGTATGTAATGAAAGAATTTATGTTTTTTCAGGATCACAATTATCTTATCCAGTAAATACAGTGGAGGAGTTTACGCCGAAGGGGGATGGGACGGAGCAATGGCCCTTTAGAACGATTCAGCGAGGGATTGAAGAAGCATCAGCATCAGACGGGGATTTAGTTTGGGTGCATGATGATGTTTACAAAGGTGATGGTAATCGCGATTTAGACTTTGGAAGTAAAAAAATCATTGTTTACGGCAACCCAGCAAATCCAAATGTTGTTACAATCGATTGTGAAGGTACATCCAATGACCCACACCGCGGTTTCAAATTTGACTCTGGTGAAACCAACGATTCCATTCTCACCGGCTTTACAATCCAAAACGGCTATGTAAAACAAACCTCATCTGGCGGTGCAAATGGAGCAGGTATATTGCTAGATAA
>JAIOTL010000216.1 GCA_021106775.1 Planctomycetota bacterium
ATACCGGCGCGTACTGTTGTAAATTCCTCTTCTTCAACCTTTCTACGCTCAATTGTATTGTCTAGTTTGTCAAGCCATTCACAAAAGATTTCATCATCGAAGATTTCAGGGAATTCGTTTTCTTGACGGTTTATTTTTCGTCTGAGACTTTGCATTGTTTCTAGGTCTTGCTTGCTAAGACATTCATCGATTTCCTGAATTAATTCTTCTTTGACTTCCTTGAGTGATTCATTGTGTTCAATTTTCTTGCGTCTATTTTCAATGCTCTGGGTGACAAATTTATATTTTTCTTTTTCCTTGGGGTCGAGAATTTTTAATGCTGCATAATCATCCACAAGCTTTTGTATTGAAGCCAACTCAGATTCTTCATTTATGTCCGGTATCTGGTTTTGACGTTTCATCATTTGATTTTCAAAAGAGAGAGTCAATGTGTATTTATAACCTTTAACATCGTCTCGGTCTTCGAATTTATAGTCTTTCCCGTCCACTTTAACTATCTTACCAAGAACGACAAGATAGTTGAGGATAATCTGCAGGTCGGATTCATCTTTCGATTTTGTGCTTAATGTTTGGAGTTTTTCGATGTTCGTCTTGATTTTCTCGAGGTCAATCTTGAATGTGTCGAGTTTGGATGCGGAATCAGGCAGATCTTTTACAAAATCATCGATCTTCTGAAGATTCTCATTTATGTCTTCAAGTGTTGTTGTTGTATCTGACCTTATTTCCTGTAAATTTTTTATAAATTCAGCAAGTTTCTCTTGTGCAATATCCTTTGCGATAACATCCCACTTTTCAGAATACTTTGTTTTCTGAGCGTAAAAATTGTTGTTCAATCTGAGTCGCTCGGTTTCATCATCTATCCTATTCAATAAATCCTGAAATTGATTTTCAAGAATCTCAAACTTTTTTTTGTCAATTCGATGCTCATTGCCGTTGTCATCAGTCCAGAACCCTCTTGTAATTGATTCGATTATCTTAAGTGCTTGAGTGATAAATTCTTTTTGTTTTTTCTCAGCGGTAATTTCCTCGGGAGTTTTCTGTATTACGCCGTTATTACCGTTGCCATTAGTTTTGTACCCATTTGTTGTATTGTTTCCGTCTTCGTTTGTTAGAGGTATTGTTCCGTTCTCGGGAGTAATGGGTTTTCCTGTAAATTCGGCAATAATTGGGTCTAAAATGCCCATGAAATACAAACCTACACCTGCGCCAACCAAAAGGACAATAATGCTTAACAAGACCGTTAAAAGAATCGGTTTACGCTTTTTCGGATAATCGACGATGATTTCGCCATAAACTTCCTTTTGCACAAATTCCAGAGCATCAATAACCTCATCCATTGATTGATAGCGTTCATCAGGGCTTTTGCTTGCCATTTTGCGAATAACTGCTTCTAGAGTTTGCGGGCATTCTTCGTTGACATCTGAAATATCGGGTAATTCCTGTATTAGATGCGCCGTTACAACCTGTGCTGCTGTACCGTTGAACGGAAGTTTACTCGTCAACATCTGAAATGCCGAGATTCCGAGAGAATAAACGTCTGCACGATGGTCAGCCGGGTCGCCCGAAGCCTGTTCAGGAGAAATGTATGCGGGTGTACCGAGAAAATAGCCGCTTTGCGATAGCTGTGCGTCACTTGTTGTTTGCTTTGCCAGCCCGAAGTCTACGATTTTAACTGTACCTCGGGTGTCCACAAGAAGATTGTCGGGCTTTATGTCGCGATGAATAATGTTCCAATGATGCGCTTCTTTCAATCCGCGTGCAGTTTGCATCAAATAATCGATAACCTGCTCAACAGGTAAATATCCATCTTCCTTGATTATTTCGTTAAGCGACTTGCCATCGACAAACTGCATAACAATATACGGATGATTGAAAATTGTGCCGAATCGATAAATGTTGACAACATTTTGATGCTCAAGTTGACCGCATGCTTGTGCTTCAATTTCGAAGCGTTTAAGTTGAGTTTCATTCTGCAAAATGTTTGGTGATAGGACTTTTATTGCAACTTTCCTGTTAAGTGCCATATCGTGTCCGTTGTACACAATACCCATTCCACCTCGACCGAGTATTCCGCGAATTTCAAAACCGTCAAGAATGGCACCTTCAGGAAGACCTTATTCAAGGCCTTCAGGCGTGATTCCTTTGTGCACAACTTCTTGTCCGTTCATACTAATTGCGGTTCGATTTGCAATTCCTGTTGAATTCGATGGTAATTTTTCAGTTGATTTTCGTGCTTGCAGAAGGGTTTGAGCGTTATCTGCAGGAGTAAATGAATCTTTATCAGCAATAAGCTGACTTTCGGATTCTGCAGTAAATTCATTGTCGTCATTGTTAAATTTTACTTTATCTTGTGAGTCAATAGTAACATCGTCCTTTGAAATCAACATTACGTCATGAGATGAATCCTTGACATCGAAGCTGTCGGTTTCAATCATGTATTTATCAGGAACAGTCTTACCAAGGAACATTCTTTCAGTCTGTCTTGAATCGTCAGCTGATTCTAAAGTTTTTTCATCGCTAAGCATAATTGGTTCAGCCATGTCGTCAGGTTGTGTTTCAAGCACATTTTGTTTTGCCGGTGTTACTGAAGTTTTTTTCATATACGGACTGTCATTATTGTCGGGTACCGATTTATAAAGCTGGGATATTGATTTATCAGATATGGTTTTCGGTATGTTTTTAGCAATCGGCTTGTCAGTTGCTGGCATGATAGTTTTCACTTTGATTAAGCCGAATTCATTATTCTGACACGTCTGGCAAACCCAGTTTCCTACACTTGGCATGTTAGCAATATTTACTTTTGTATGACAATTCTTGCAGCTTATGCGCATTTTGTTGAATAATGAAAGAATATTGCTGATTTGAGCAACAGAAAATTGCTGCTTGGAAACGAGATGGTCCTCGAATTGTAATGCTGGATTCGTTTTTCGCATAATTGCAAAATCGACAAGTAAGTTTGCAGCTTGCTTTGATTGTATTACTTTTTCATTAATTGCCAGAGACAGTATTAATTTTGCTCTATTCATTGATATTCTCGCAATATAGCTACATTGTTACTTAAATTGTACTAATATTTCAGTTTAACAAAAGTTGAAATGTTCTCGATTATCTTCCGGAAAACCATTTTGTTCTGTAAGCCTCTCTTTTATTTTGAAGTGTCGTGGATAAACCAGGAATATCGCTTAGGAGCTCTGAATTTTCGAGCGAGTAAAGCAGTTGCACATGATAATCACGAATAGGTGCTGGTAAATACTCGAAAATTTCAAATCCTAGATTGAGCATGTTTTTTTTCATCTTGATAATGTTATTTTCATCAATTCCGAGATTATTGAAATCTGTAACACCTTTTTTGAAGCTTTCACTCCAGTATTCGAGATATTCTATGTATTTTGACACGATACTCTGTGGTGTTTTGCTTTGAAAAATGATTGCGCGATGAAGGGCTATTAAAGGTTGTTTACCTTTTAGATATTCAGGCATCGGCAGAGTGTTTTTACGCAGAAGACGAATCTTTTCACCGAGTAGCTTTGCGGTTTGTGCTTCATCCCAATAAAGCATGATAAGTGCAGCGATTAATTCGCGATCTTTCATAAAATCAGCCAAGGTGTCTTCAATCCAGCCGCCGCGCATTGCCGTCCCCGCATAACCCGGAAAATATGTGCCAGTTGGGCTGAAATCCCTGTGAATCGATTTATAAACCGACTTCATCGACTCCCAATCACCCGCTTCCTCGATTTTATCAAGCAGAGTTTTGTATTTTTTTATTTCGCGATAATTTGGCACAGCATCTTTTGAAATCCGGTCTGCACGTCCAGTTTTTATCTCAATTGAACCTTCAATTTGCTTGTCGAACTTTGAACGAATCAGCCTTCCTTTGTTTCCTTCAATAACCATCAAAAAAGTGTTGTTCAAGAATTTTCCGATGTATTTTTGGTTCTCAGATTCTGTTACTGACTTATCTTTTGCAAAACCAGGTAGATTGATTTTTTTCGATGTTAAAACCAGTTCTTCATTTTCAATTTTGCTTCCAATAATGTAAGCATCTTCTTCAGCACTGATAAATATACGTTCCATGTCGGGTGTGAAATCAAGACTTGTTATTTTGGAAGCAAAATCGTTTTCGATTGCTTTAACCTTGCTAAATTCAACGTCTGAAAGCAGAATCTTGTCATTTGTTTTTATAAAAAGATACGTCGAACCAAAAACATTTAATGCTGTATCCGAAGAATTAAGCTTCTTTTTGCTCATCACTTTAAATTCATTCACCTCGTCCCATCCGAAGATTATTATGGGATTTATCGGGTGTCTGCCGGCAACGATTAACTGCAACTCGTCATTTTTCGTTAGTGCGGCTAAATCAAAACCGTTCCAGAGAATATCCGCATATGTCTGCTCAATTTTCATAGTATCAAGACCGATTTTGAGCAAATCACCTGAGAAAAGCAACGCGAATACCGCATTCTTGCTGAAGATAGGCAGTATCGCATTAATCCTATCATCAGCAATCTTCGTTAACTTAACAGGATTCTGAGTTTTAAGTTCTATAACGCCGTAATTATCAACATCAAGAAATTTCGTGGCATCCGAAACAACAACCTTGTAAAGACTGCCTTCTTCATCTGCGATAAGCAGGATAAGTGCTTTTGTGCTCGGGATTCTCAGGATTTTCATAAGTCTGATTTCCGTTGGCATCTTCAATTTGAAGACCTCGCGCCAGCTTTTATCAAGCATACCAGTCATCTCAAGTGGGTCGAAATCGTCCTGATATTTATTATGCTCGAAAATCCCTTGTGCAGGGATAAACGCTTTTATTTCGTGTGTACCAGCAATGAATGCGATAATGTCATATCGGTTTATTCCAAGTGAATCATGCACAAGTTCCAAAATCTTTGCATTGCAACCAGATTCAAAGCCGATTGCAAAACTTTCATCGACGCTTTCCTGCCAGTTTGTTAGAACATAATTGCCCTGAATTTCGGAAGAAGAACCGATATTGATTTGCTCTTTGGAATCAGCAGAAGCAACGGGTATTTCCACCTTAATTGTTGTACAGCCTGCAAAAAGTACACAAGTTGTTGCAAGTACGAATAAGAAATAACATATGTGAGAAATCTTCATATTCTCCTCATTACAAATCAGTTTTTCAGTAATAAAATGATACCTATAACTTTACCTACATAAAGAAATATTTATAATTCATCGTTCAAATATGTTGGCTTATTAACTTCATTGAAGGTGAAAAATGGAAAAATCAACTGATAATCAAGAATGCGATAAGGAAATATGTTTGGTTACTGGAGCGACGGGATTCATCGGATCTGCACTCGTGGAATATCTGTTGAATAAAGGATATGCGGTGAGGATTCTGTACCGAAAAACTTCAAAAATGGACAATCTGTCAGATGTTGAGGACAAGATTGAAAAAATATATTGCGATTTGACGAATCCTGAGAATCTTGAGGAAGCAGTCAGGGGAGTTCAATATGTTTTCCACCTTGCGGGAGTGATTACTGCGCCTGATTATGAAATTTACAATGCTGTGAATGTTGTTGGTGTTGAAAACATCGTAAAAGCAGCACTTGAGTATGGAGCAGAGACGATGAAGCGATTTGTGCTGGTTTCGAGTCAGGCAGCAGGAGGTCCGTCAACGAAGAATGCGCCGAAACATGAGGACGATGAATCGGCGTGTGCTACTGATTATGGTCGTTCCAAGCGCGAAGGTGAGTTGGCGATGATAAAATTGTTTGAGGAAAAAGACTCCGATTTGCATTGGTCGATAGTTCGACCGCCAGCGGTGTTTGGTGAGCGCGATACCGCAATCTACGGGATTTTCAAGTCGCTAAAACGTGGGATTGAGCCGGTTTTTGGCACATATCCGATAATGCGTCTAAATGTTGTGTATGTGAAGGATTTAATCGACGGAATTTATGCTGCTGCGATGCATGAAAAAGGTGCGTTTGAGGCGTTTAACATTGCTGATGCCCGGATTTACAAGATGACAGAGGTTACAAAAGCGATAAAACGTGCGATTGGCAAGCGATTTACGGTAAGAGTCTACTTCCCAACCTGGATTTTTATGCTTATTGCGCATATTTTCTCGTTTTTTGCCTGGATTTTCAATTTCAACCCGAAATTATCCGTAGAACAAGTAAAGATTTTCGGGATACGGAATTGGACGATTGATGTGAGCAAAGCGAAGCAGCTTTTGGATTGGGAAGCCAAAACACCGCTTGACGAAGCAATGGCAAACACCGCCAACTGGTACCGCAAAAACCGCTGGCTTTAACTATAATTTCATTGGAGGTTGAATATGAGCGATGAACATTTTAGCAAAAGAGATAAAATAATTATTGGCATCGCAGCAGCAGTATTAATTATCGTCTTCATAGTACTTTTCCACGTTGTTTACCTCCCTATGCAGAGGGAATCATCTTTATATGAATTTGCTAAAGCTGGTTCATCTTCCGATTGTGATGAATATTTGAGTCAATATCCCGATGGCAAATATGCAAATCAAGTCAGAAGAATGAAGGAACGTAAAGAAAAAGATGAGATACAAAAGTACAGTGAAGAGCATCGTAAAGGTGATTATACACGACATATTTATTTGGGGACAAATCTAACTTTAGAAGTTGCTCAAGAATTCGCTACTTACAAAGGGGGAACGCTAAGATTGAGCGAATTGTCTTCAATTTCTGCGGAAGTCGCCCATGAACTGTCAAAATTCATTGGTGTGAGACTTTCTTTGAACTGCTTGACGGAAATAACTGAAGAAATCGCCAGTGAACTTGCTGACTGCAGAGTTTCATTCTTAAATATGAACGGCTTGACAGACATTTCTCCAGCTGTCGCAAGTGAACTTTCAAAATGCAAAACTCGAACACTTTCCTTACGTGGTTTAACAGAAATATCGACAGAAGTCGCATCTGAATTGGCAAAACATACAGATAGCGGTCTTTATCTGGACGGCTTGACCGAGATAAATGCAGATATTGCTGCGGAACTCGCAAAACGCAAAGGTATTCTTTCCTTGAACGGTTTGACATCAATAACTGTGGAAATCGCTACTGAACTCGCGAAACACAAAGATTCCCTTTTCTTGAATGGTTTGACATCAATAACTGTGGAAATCGCTGCTGAACTCGCGAAACACAAAGGCGGCTGGCTTAATTTGAACGGCTTAATCGAGATAACTGAAGAAGTTGCCCGTGAGTTAGCGAAATACAAGGAATATCTTTGGTTAAACGGCTTGAAGGACATATCTGTGGAAGTTGCTCGTGAATTGGCAAAGTCCGTAGGGGATATTAGATTATCCAGCTTGACTGAGTTAACTGTGGAAGTCGCAGCTGAACTCGCGAAATTTAATGGTGATCTTGGCTTGAACGACTTGAAAGAAATAACTGTCGATGTGGCAAAAGAACTTAGTAATCACAAAGGGGGATATCTTTCTTTGGACGGTTTGACGAAGATAAATGTTGAATTAGCTCAAGAACTTGCAAAGCACAAGGGTGGCTGGCTGGGTTTAGAAGGTTTGACTGAAATTACTCCTGAAGTTGCATGCGAACTCGCAAAATATAAAGGTAAGCTTGATTTGTCAGGCTTGTCGGAAATATCTTTTGAAGTCGCTTGTGAACTTGCCAAACATGAAGGTGGCTGGCTGGATTTAGAAGGTTTGACTGAAGTATCTGCTGAAGTCGCCCATGAACTTGCCAAG
>JAIOTL010000059.1 GCA_021106775.1 Planctomycetota bacterium
ACGGGCTATTCAAAGGATTTGAAGGAAAAATATGACAGGCTCGAAATATGCTGAAAAGGTGAGGAAAAATTCTCCATTGCTGGTAGAATTATGCAATCACTCCGCAAGGGCAAGGTTTCGTTAATGAATATCTTAGACAAAACATGTATTATCCAGGCATTCTTCAGAAAAAACGACCTTTGCGAAGCTTACGAGCAGGTTAAAATGCTTGAAGTCGGCGACATCATTGGTGTTACAGGCATCATTTTCAAGACCAAAACCGGTGAAGTTACCGTTTACGTTGAAACCTTCGAGCTTCTAACAAAATCGCTTCAGGATTTACCGGAAAAATATCACGGATTGAAAGACCAGGAAACCAGACTGCGCAGGCGTTACGTCGATCTCGTCTCAAACCGCGAAGCATTCGAATTGTTCGTCAAACGTTCGGAATTCATCCGCAACATGCGTAGATTCCTCGATGATAACGCATTTCTTGAGGTTGAAACACCTGTGCTTGAGATGGTGCCAGGTGGCGCGGAAGCACGCCCGTTCATCACCAAGCATAACACGCTGGACATCGAAATGTTCTTGAGAATCTCACTTGAGTTGCATCTCAAACGCCTGATGGTTGGCGGATACGAGCGTGTTTACGAACTCGGAAAAGTCTTCCGCAACGAGGGTATGTCAACCCAGCATTTGCAGGAATTCACATTGTTAGAGTTTTACTTTGGATATATTGACTACAATCAGCTCATGGAATTCGTGAAAGAATTTTACCAGACTGTGATTGAGCAAACTTTCGGTAAGTTGCAGTTTGAGTTTGAAGGGCACAAGCTCGATTTCAGCGGGTATTGGGAGCGTGTGGATTATTGTGAAATTATGAAAAAGAAGACCGGTGTTGATATTCTGGTGGAAAACACCAAGGAAAAACTGCTGACGGCAATCAAAAAGCAGGGGTTGTCAATTGAAGTCGAACCATCAGCAGGTCGCGGACGCATAATTGACCAGTTTTACAAGAAATATGTACGCACATCGTTAATACAACCCTGTTTTCTCATCAATCACCCGACGGTTATATCGCCGCTTGCCAAGAAACACAAGGATAATCCCGAGCTAACCCAGCGTTTCCAGATTTTGATTGCAGGTTCCGAGGTTGGCAACGGGTTTAGTGAGTTGAACGACCCGATTGACCAACGCGAGCGGTTTGAGGCGCAGATGAAGCTTAGGGATGAAGGCGACGACGAAGCGCAGATGTTGGACGAGAATTTTATTGATGCGCTTGAGATTGGTATGCCGCCGACAAGTGGTTTCGGCGTGGGAATCGACCGCCTGCTCATGATGCTGACAAATCAGTCATCAATCCGCGAGGTTGTCCTCTTCCCCACCATGCGCCCAGACACCGACTCCGACACCGAATCCGATACCGAAAAATCTGACACACCCGACAAATAACAATTAATGGAGTTAAAAAACTCACTTAATGCATCTTTTAAGAATTGTTATAACTCATTTTGACTTTTTAGTATTTTTTCATATTTTACTTGATCAACGTGACAATCAATGAAACCCAGTAAATCCTGATTTTTTCTCAATCTAATTTCTTCACCGATTCTTTTTAACAATACATTGTTATATTCTTTTATTCCATGACTAATTACAGTAAAGATTGGTGTTCTTTCTCCTGTTAAATCGTAATACCTAAAGTGTTTATGTTTACTTTCACTTTGGACAAATCCTTTTCTTCTCAAATTACGAATAATTATTTTTTTATCTCTTACTGTCATTCATGTTACCTTTCAACATATTCAATTAACTTTTCTTTTACATATTCAGCTTTTGGCGAAAGTTTATCATCAGTTTCAACAAGCTCTTTATATTGATATATGAAATTTTCTTGAAAGTCTTGCCATGCTTTAACAAAATCGACTCCATATGATGATACATATAAATCATCATTCTTAAGAATCCATAAATCATCTTCAATTTCAATTTGAATAGGAAGCAGTTTAGATAGCTCAATTGCATCACTTTCAAATCTAATGCTGCTAACTTCTAAAACATTGTTTATTAATGGTATTATCTCAAGTACATTTTCAATAGTCTCTTCGCGTGTTTCAGGATTTATTGAAGCTCTGTAAACAACGGTTACAACATCTTCAAGATTACTCATAACAGTATCTTTGAATTCTTCAGTTAAATTGAATCGCTTCCCTCTATTCTCAGTTAACACCTCGAAATGATTTGTGGGTAAAAATCTTATTTCAGAGATTATTCCAATTGCATTGCATTCTTCTTCGGTTGGTGTTGCTTTAACTATCTCATTAACATTTGATTCAAAAGCGATATTAATTCTAACATTTTCGATTTGCAAATCGTATCTTTGACTTTTTTTAGACATATCTTTCAGGTTGTTTAATACTTTTTTTCTCAATAGGGAATCAGGAAGTAGTGCGTTTATCATTGATATGGAGTTGTTAAAAATACCTTCTAAGACTTGCACAAGTTTTTTTAGATCTTCTTTAGCAGTTGTAAACAAATCTGAAGGTAAACTAAAAACTGCTGTATAGGAATTTCCTTTTACAATTTCTTGCACATTCAAAGAATAATCATTCATAACAACGTTGGATTTTCGACCACTTTTTGGTAAGTCACTATATTGTGAATAATCACCTATTGCATAATATGCACTTTGAAATGAATTGAGTATTTTTTGGAACTCATTCCATGGAATAGGATTATCTGATCCAAAATGGAAAGTAACATTCTCTTTCATATTGACCTGTTATTCAGTTTCACTTATTATTATAATATAACTGACATATACCAAGGTAATAAAAACTTCTTTTTAAAACAATATTTAATGTCGAGTGATTTACATGCAGCCGTGGGTTTTGGGTTCGGGTTTGTTTGCGAAGATGGCTTCGACCTTCTCCGACAATTCCTCGGTGTAATCGATTTCAAGCGCCTTCAAATTATCCATAAGCTGGCTGTCCTTCGACACGCCCACAATCGCCGACGCAACATTCTTCTTGCGCAGCACAAATGCAAGCGCAAGCTGAGCACAACTTACGCCAAGCTCCAACGCCAGCGTCTCAAGTTCACGAACCTTCGCCAGATTCTCCTCATTCATCCTATCATGCATAAAAAGGTTAATCTTGTCATTGGCAAACCGTGAATCCTTCGGCACTTCCTTGTTGTACTTGCCGGTGAGTATGCCCTGCTCCAAAGGCGAAAACACAATCTGGCTTAAACCAAGGCGCTCGCAGGTCGGAATCACTTCCTCCTCGATTTTGCGATAAAGCATGGAATAATGAGGCTGATTCGACACCGGCGGCTGACAGTTCATGAGTTTTGCGAGATAAACTGCTTCGGTGATTTGTGCGGCAGTCCAGCAGCTTACGCCCCAGTAGAGGATTTTGCCTTGCTTAATCAGTGTGTCCATGGTGTTTACGGTCTCTTCGACGGGCGTTTTGCTGTAAAAATCCGGTCGATGGCACTGGTACAGGTCGAGATAATCCGTTCCCAGACGTTGCAAAGTCTTGTCAATCGACTCGGTGAGATGCTTGCGCGAAAGCCCTCGATTGTTTTTGTCCACTTGATCCATAGGGAAAAACGCCTTGCTCGCAATAACAAGCGAATGTCGCGGGAAATCGGCAATCACCTTGCTCAGCGACTTTTCCGCTTCGCCATAGTTGTAAATATCAGCAGTGTCAATAAAGTTGATGCCGTTTTCAATCGCTGTGTAAACGCATTTGCGCGTTTCATCATCCGCCACCGAATGCCCGAATGTAAGCCAAGAACCGAGTGCGATGCGCGAGACCTTCAAGCCTGAGTGTCCTAAATTCGAATATTCCATGATAATACCTTGATTTAGAGTTGATTTAGAATGAATATGAAAAATTGTACTGAATTTGAAAGAAATTTTAAGGGTTAAAATAATTTTAATATGCGAAATTGCTGAAACCCTTGAAAAACCTTGATTTGTGATTTGGCACGCTTATTGCTTATAAGAAAGTATCGATTCATAAAAATTGGAGAATTAAAATGTTGAGAATCACATCAAAAATCAACCTTGAAGATTTCGCACAGACAAGAAAATTACGGAAAGATAACAACGCTGAGCTAAATAGTCTTGCAGAAAAAGCGCAAGAAGGCGATATTGACGCGCAGGAGCTGCTTTTAGCACGGGTTGACAAGCTAATTATTAAATATGTTAGGAAATATGTTAGAAATTCGGATATGATTGAGGACTGCCTGCAACAGTGCAGATTCCATCTTCTGAAGATGCTGTATCATTTTGATTGCTCGAAACCGTTTATTCCGTGGCTGACAACAGTAGTACGTAATTGTACATTAAATTATCTCAGAACACAGAAAAAGTGGCGGTTCTATTCTATTAGCAATGCTGAAGAAGATGGCGTGGAAATTCAGCCAGAATGCGACTTGGAATGTGTTTCCGAAGCTATTTATCGCGAAGAAATTTCGGGTTTTCTGCATGATGCACTGAATACGCTTAAGGATGAGTTCAAACGCGTAATCATGTACCATTATTTCGAAAACATGTCCTGCAAAGACATTTCAAGGATTGAGAAGGCACCAATAGGTACGATTAAGAACCGGCTTTTCAAGGCACGCCAGGCACTCAAGGGTCAACTTGCACATATTGTAAGTTAATAATAAGTTGCCAAAAAAAACGCAAAACAAATTAATTTCGCTTTTTATATCTTTTGCGCATACTTTTCTTAATTTTCTTCCACTTCAGTGTTTCTTGCTTTTGAGCATGAATATTTTGCTTTCGGTCCAGATACTTTAGTTCTTTTTGCTGTTTTAGGTAGCTTTCATAACGACTATAATCAAGTTCGTCATCCTCAAGTGCCTGTAAAACAGCACATCCTGGCTCATTAATATGCTGACAATCACGAAATTTACATTTTTGTGTAAATTCATCGATGTCTTCAAATGTAGTTGTTAGACTTTCATCATTAGCCCAAAGCTGCAGCTCCCTAATACCCGGGCTGTCAATGAGCATACCGAGATTGTCGCATAAAAATAATTCTCGTGAAGTTGTCGTATGCTGACCTCGTTGACGCCAAGCTCGAACTTCCTTAACCTTTTGCCTGCTTTCGCCAAGTAAACAATTGATAATAGAAGATTTTCCGACTCCGGACGAACCGATGAAGGCTGATGTTTTGCCATGTTTCAAATGTTTGCGTAATTCGTCAAAACCAATGTTTTCAACTGCACTCACTGGCATAACTGGAACACCGAATGATATTCCGAGAACTTCAGCAGTAATTTCGTCAAGATTGGAGCAGATGTCAGCTTTATTAAGAACAATAATCGGTTCTGCACCGCTGTTCCAAACGAGAGTTAGATAGCGTTCGATACGCCGAATATTATAATCATCATCAAGACCGTTGACTATAAATAACGTATCAATATTTGATGCTAAAACCTGTTCTTCAGTTGTATTTCCCTTGAGTTTACGCGAAAATTTACTGCGACGTGGAAGCACAGCATGAATCATCGCTTTATCTTCCTCAGACAGAATTTCAGCAGCGACCCAATCACCCACTGCTGGAAAGTCTGACCGGTTTACGTGATTATTCAAAAACTTTCCTGTAACTTCACCAGAAATTCCACCTTGTGTTGTATAAAGCAAGTATTGATTTCTATCTTCGCGAGCTACTCGAGCAGGAGTCAAGTCTGGATGCTCCAACTCGTTGAATTGTTGTGCAAATTTATCGTTCCAACCAAAATCTATTAAATCCATTTTTACCTCGAATTTTTGTTAATAAAATATTTTGCTTTCAAAAAAAATAGATGCAACACTCATAAAACCTCCTTATGCAAAGTTTAATGTGTATAAAAATGTGCCAGTAATAGAGATTATCAGTCTGAGAATATGGGAGAATGCTTAGGATGCAATCTCAGAGGCAGACAAAACATAGGCTAAATTGTTCAACATAGTCCACCTCCATGAAAAAGTATGATATTAGATTAAACACGGGAAATTGAGATAAGTTCAACCTTTATTATTTTATATACCAAATGCCTATATGTTTGTATAGTATAGAATGAACTGTTGTCGATGTTGAATGCTTTAACGTCAATTTGGAGAAAATCATGGAAAATCGGACAAGGATAATGTTGATTTCGATGTTTATGTTGAGTGCGTTTTTCTTCGTTGAATGTAAGGAATATAAGCCCAAACGAAGCAGCAATCTTAAGCTCAAGACGCAAGAAACCCACGTGGAACCTTTGAAAGCTGATGAACTAGAAACTCAGTCCAAACCACCAGAATCTGCTGAAGACGCAGGTAAAAAGATGAAAACTGATATAAAATATTTGTACAATGCTCAAAAAGACTGCTTTGAGTTGTTTTCATATTCATTTACGAAGGAGCAGTGGAAAAAATATTTCGAATCGGATAATTATTTCGATGTTTTGACTGAACCGACTGTGCCATATCATAAAAAAGTCCAGGAAGAATATATCGAAAGTGATGAGGAGAAGATAATTCGACATAATCTGCATTCGGAAAAAGCGGTGCAGGCAGCGAAAGCACTTGTTGAAAAAAATAAAGAAGAGGCATGGCTTGATATTTATTTGCCTGCGATTACTCCTGAAATTGCTGCGGAATTTGCCATGCTTGATGGTGTACTCAATTTCCATATAATGCAGAAACTTACTCCTGAAGTAGCCAAAGAGCTTGGGGATCATTCATATTGGATAGTTTTTTATGCTTTACAGACTTTAACGCCGGAAGTTGCATCAGAATTAGCAAATAACAAAGGTTTATTGGAATTTGATAAGGTGAAGTCAATAACTTACGATGTTGCAACTGCGTTAGCGAAACATGAAGGAGAGTTGAGATTATCCGGCTTACGTGAGCTTTCACCTGAATGTGCAAAAGCTCTTGAAACTCATAAAGGAAAAATTCAAATTCCTTATTTAACAAGCATTAATCCTGAAACAGCTCAAATGTTCGTAAATACAAATAATAAGGAGTTCTCACTCATTTTTCTTAAATACATTGCTGAAATAACACCAGAAGTTGCAGAAGTATTAGTCAAATTTAGAGAATATATTTGGTTGCCAAACATTCAAAACATCAGTTATGAAGTTGCATTGAAACTTTCGGAATATAAGGGCAAATCCTTGTATATTGGCTTGAAATCAATTGAACCGAAAATTGCTTCAGCCTTTGCGAATTTAGAAGGTGGGCTTTGCTTGGATAAACTTGAAGACCTTTCAATTGATGCTGCAAAAGAATTAGGAAAAATGAAAGGATTGTTGTATCTCCCGATAAAGTTCTTGAAAAATGAGGCAATAATAGATGAGTTTATTAAAGCCAAAACAAAAGTTGATATTACTCAGATTGATAAGCTTACGCCGAAATTAGCTAAATTGATGATTGCAAGTAATGAAATTATGCTTTTATCGCAGATTACATCATTAACTGAGGAAATAGCGGAGATTCTGGCGACGCATAAAGGACAGATGTATTTGAGTGGAATTGAGCGAATTCCCAGCAAAATCGTGAAAATTTTACACAAACATGATGGCTCGGTTTTTTTACCAAACCTCACGGAATTGAATCCTGAAGCAGCGAAATTACTGTTAAAAATTGAAGATGTCGATGCAGGAGTTTTCGGATTTGACGTTGATACTATGGCAAAAAACATGGGAAGTTTAAATATTAAAGCTGATTTGTTAAGAAAGAAAACACCGTTTATCAACCTTAGTTACGTTGATAAGATTTCACCTGAAGTAGCGGAAATACTTGCGCAATATGAGCATATTCTTTTCTTGGGCTTGACTGAAATAGACGCAAAAGTCGCATCGAAACTAGCGAAATTCAATAATTTGTTGATTCTGAAAAATCTGAAAACAATTACTGTTGAAGCTGCAAAAGAGTTGGCGAAGCATAAACACGAACTCTGGTTAGACGGCATAACTCATTTAACTGTTGAAGTCGCACGAGAATTTACCAAACATGAAGGTGAATTGTCTTTCACAAGACTTGCTGAACTTACCCCTGATGTTGCACATGAATTATCAAAACATGAGGGAGAGATGCTTCTGTTACCAGCACTCAAGGAAATTTCGGTAGAAACTGCAAGAGAATTGGCGAAATGCAAAACAAAACTTATGCTGGACGGCTTAACCAAGTTATCCGTTGAAGTTGCGCGAGAAATTGCGAAGAATCAGAATGCATTGAGATTTGGGAGTGTGACAGAACTCGATGCTGATGTTGCACGGGAATTGTCAAAAAATGAGGGGGTGTTGGTTTTTTCCGACTTAAAAGACATTTCTGATGAGGTTGCCCAAATTCTAGCAAAGCATAAAGGTCTAATTTTAGCAGATGAAAAAGTACTCGGAAAACTCCATAAATACAGAAAACAAAAGTAATTGATTATTCCATGCGTTATTAATCCTGGTCGTCGGGGGTTTTGGGTAGGCGTTGGGAGGTTTTTGTGTCTTTGCCTTCGGTGCGTTTGTGCTGAAGGCGTACTTTCTCGATTTTGCGCTCATCAGCCTTCACAATCTCGTAACTGAAAAATTCATCCTCAATCTCTTTGCCAGCTTCAGGAACGCGCCCGAAAACAAAACTCAAATACCCGCCGAGTGTGTCGTAATCTTCATCCTCCGGAAGCTCTATTCCGAGCTCATCCTTAATCCTGTCAAGCCGACACCGTCCATCCGCTTCGTACCTATTTTCCTTGCCACCAACCGGTACAATGCTGTAATCCACTTCGTCCTCATCATATTCATCCCGAATATCGCCGACAATCTCCTCAAGCACGTCCTCATGCGTAACAAGACCTGCGGTTCCGCCGTATTCGTCCACAAGCACAACCATCGAAAG
>JAIOTL010000378.1 GCA_021106775.1 Planctomycetota bacterium
ACCCGGGTAAGGTTCTGCGCGTTGCTTCGAATTAAACCACATGCTCCACCGCTTGTGTGAGCCCCCGTCAATTCCTTTGAGTTTTAACCTTGCGGCCGTACTCCCCAGGCGGAACACTTAATGCTTTCGCTACGCAAGAGAGGTCGAAGTAACCACTCCTGCTAGTGTTCATCGTTTACAGCGTGGACTACCAGGGTATCTAATCCTGTTTGCTCCCCACGCTTTCGGGCCTCAGCGTCAGGAATAGCCCAGGGCATCGCCTTCGCCACCGGTGTTCCTTCTGATATCTACGCATTTCACCGCTCCACCAGAAGTTCCACACCCCCCTGCTATCCTCAAGACAAATAGTTTCAGTGCCAATTCCTCGGTTTAGCCGAGGGATTTCAACACTGACTTACCTGTCCGCCTACACCCCCTTTAAGCCCAGTGATTCCGAGTAACGTTCGCCACTTACGTGTTACCGCAGCTGCTGGCACGTAATTAGCTGTGACTTTCTCTGGAGTTTAACTCATCACGGCAGAATATACCGCTTATTGCTACCTCCTAACAGCGGTTTACAACCCGAGGGCCTTCTTCCCGCACGCGGCGTCGCTCGGTCAGGCTTTCGCCCATTGCCGAAGATTCTCGACTGCAGCCACCCGTAGGTGTCCGGACAGTGTCTCAGTTCCGGTGTGTGGGGCCAACCTCTCAGTCCCCATACCCGTCTAAGGCTTGGTGCGCCTTTACCACACCAACAACCTGATAGGAGCTTGACTAATCCTCATGCGACATCTCAATCTTTGACAGATAATCATGCGATTAACTGTATTATGCGGTATTATTTTCCGTTTCCAGAAGTTATCCCCCACACGAGGGTAGATTATCAAGCTTATACTCACCCGTTCGCCAAGCTAATAAAATAGCAAGCTATTCGTTCGCTTTCGACTTGCATGCCTAAACCACGCCGCCAACGTTCACTCTGAGCCAGGATCAAACCCTTCAGTTGAAAAGTTTGTATCCGATCTTAACTAAAAGAAGTTAAGGGTATTTTTACTGTAACTATCCCGTGCTTATACATCTCTCGCGAGTGCTTTCACACAGGGACTCACACGTCTTCTAATTCACACTACCTAATTTTCAAAGAGCAATATTTTTAATCGCTTTCCGAAATCGAAAAGCTAAAAAAACGTAATCTTAATGAGCAGTTTTACTAAATTGCTGAACTTTTCAATTTAGCATAATTTCGAGTGGTGTCAACCACTTTTTATCTTTTTCAAACATCTATTGAGTAAATGAATTTGAACTTGGCTTCTATGCTTGATAATTTCTTATCCGAGTTCGAAGTTTTCAAAGTTCATTTTTTTGCGAAAGCTCAAAATATTATCATCGTAAATTTTGAAGTCAATCCTTTTTTCTTTTTTTTTAAGAAAGATGATGTTTCCTTGCTCCGTGTCTCATTCAGCTTGTTCCCAAATTCTGTGTGGGAACGAGGTCAACGAGGTCAACAGAACGCAGACTTGACTGCTTCCGCTTGTAACTGCTTATTTTCAAAGTGTCCTAATGACAAGGCTGGAAATATTAACATCCAGAAATTCAGAGTCAAACCGTTTTTCACTTTATTTTACATTCTTTATAACTTCTTAATTCACAACAGTTTATAACGTTTCAGAATATTCCATATCACAAAATTATTCAGCTTTCAAAATCATCATTTGCATTAATTCTCCAAAAAACACTCTGTTAATGGTATACTTGACACATTATCGATAGAATAAGGTTTACATGACTGATTTACTAAAAAAAATACTGAGTTATGCAGCATACCTTCCAGTCCACCAGCCGTGGTTTTTCTTGCTTCCCTTGATTCTCGGCACTATTTTCTTCGCTTATCATCTGCCATCATTTTCGCTTGATTCAACCACCGACAGCCTAATCATCAAAAACGACGCGGAATTCAACTTCTACAACGAAACGCGGGCGAATTTCACATCGGATGATTACGTTATTATATCGTTTGAGGATGAAAACATCTTGAGCCGAGAAAACATCGGCATGGTAAGCGAATTGTGCACAACCATTAAAAACGATGTTAAATACGTCAAATCTGTTGAGTCAATTGCCACAATGCCTTTATTTAACTCGCCTCCGCTGCGTTTCAAAAATCCGATGCTCAATTCCATCGAAGAAAAATTCCGAAAGCAAGCAAAAGATGGACAAACTGACAAAACCCCGATAACCCTTCCAAAATCTGTGCTTCGCATGCTTGAGAATATCATGGGAAAGGTTTTTGAGGACGAAATTGACAACCTGAAAACCATGATAGAAAATCCACCAACGCTTGGAAATGTCGAGGAAAGAGCGGATCGGGATTTGAAATCAGAAGGTATTGACGAAAACTTTGAAAACTTTGCAACGATGAAAAATCAGCGTATTGCGGAATATTACAGGCTTGGATGTTTGGAGCTTGTCAATCATCCGATATACTCCAACAACCTGATTTCAAAGGATTTGACGGCAACTTCCATTGTTGTGCAAGTGCCGCTCGACCCAATACTTGTGGAGGTCGAAAAACGCAAGGCAGAGCTTAAGATATTGTTGGAAAAAGCAAAACGGGAAGACACCTTAAACGTTGATAAAATAAAGGACGACTTCGATTCTGCATCTGTTGAATTTCTCAAATATCACGATGCTTTTTCAGTGCGTAGAAGCAATCGGCTTGGAAAAATCTATGAAGTGCTTGAAATATTCTCGGTAAAAACGGGCAAAACCTTCTATCTCGGTGGTGTGCCGGTCATCGTTAAAAAGATGGTAAGCAATCTCGAACACGACATAATATTCTTCGGTATAGGTATCGTGGCGCTTCTGTCGATAATTCTGTTCGCAGTATTTTTCCGGTTTCGCTGGATGCTCATCCCCATGGTAACCTGCATCATCGTCGCTATCTGGGTTATAGGCGCAATGGCGTTCAATAATGACAGAGGAAATATCATCACCGCAAACGCCATCACAATCGTGTTCGTTATCGCCATGGCACACTCCATCCACTTGATTATCAAGTATCGCGAGTTTCAGAACAATCACCCTGAAATGTCAAACAAGGAGCAACTGAAAAATACTCTGCGAATCATGGCAATCCCGTGTTTTTACACTGCCCTGACCACCGCCGCCGGTTTCGCCTCTTTCCTTATTACAAATATCGAACCGATTATCACTTTCGGAATTTATATGTGCCTGGGTGTCTTTCTGGCGTTACTCGTGTCATTTGTCGCGTTTCCTGTGGGTGTGATGCTTCTCGGACCTTCGCGACCGCCAAAACGCGTTGAAGAATACAGG
>JAIOTL010000117.1 GCA_021106775.1 Planctomycetota bacterium
AAGCACCCGTGAAGAAGAAAGCACCGGTGAAAAAAGCGACAACCGCGAAAAAGGCTGTTGCAAAGAAAGCACCCGTGAAGAAGAAAGCACCGGTGAAAAAAGCGACAACCGCGAAAAAGGCTGTTGCTAAAAAAGCACCTGTGAAGAAAAAAGCACCGGTGAAAAAAGCTGTTGCAAAGAAGGCACCAGTTCGGAAGACAGCAGCAAAGAAAACTACTGCAAAGAAGACCACAGCGAAAAAGGCTGTTGCAAAGAAAGCACCAGCAAAGAAGAAAGCACCAGTGAAGAGAGCAACAACTGCTAAAAAAGCGGTAGCAAAGAAGGCACCAGCAAAAAAAGCAACATCCGCAAAAAAAGCACCCGTAAAAAAGGCACCAGCGAAAAAAGCGACAACTGCCGCAAAACCCAAGCGTAAAGGATGTAAACCAAAAGCAAAAAAGACTGCTGCAAGACGCTAAATTAATATTTTACTGATAATATGACTTTTTTCAGGTAATTCTGAAACCTGGACAGGATTTCGTGTTCAATAATACGGAAAACAAACTCTCTATCCAACATCAACGTAAAACTTATGCTAAAACAATAAAAATATCTTGTTTCGGAGGAAAACATGAGACTTCGATTAACCGTATTTATTTTGGGTTTGATGGTTGTAGCTTCTTTAAGCTCTTATGATATTAATGCTGCAGAGGCTGCTGATTCGCAAACAAAAGCGATGTTGGAAGGAAGTGTTTATCAAAATCGTCGAACTGCTTTACGAGAAATCCTTGAGCCAATTGATGCGATTACAATTTTGAAAGCATATGTTGAATATGAAAATGTTTATTCGCCAATCACATTGAACAAGGAGTTCGTATATCTTACCGGATTGAATGCACATAAAAACCAGAAGGCTGTTACTGGCAGCGTTCTTATACTAAGTTACAGAGCATGTTTCATCCTACTGAACGCTTCCGATAAAAAGACCTTTAAACATCTGAAAAACTGGGTCGTGAAAAACTCAGGATTTGCTTCGAATCAGGTTTTACCAAATGATGAGAACGTTATTACATCATTAAAATATTATTATTCTCAGGATTCTCTCGTGCTGCTTCAGCAGATTGAATCCGGTGGCAAAAAAACTTTCCGGCATAAAGAGTTGGTTCAGTGGTCGCAGAAATTCGTCGGAACTCCGATTTATCCCGATGCCATTGAATTTAACCCGGATTATCTCATCGCAAAAATCGCGCGTTATAAAATTGCGGAAGAAAAAACAAAGCTGGAAAAAGCTGCGAAAATAGCGGAGCAGGCACTATCGGTTGTTGCTCAATTCATGCCCAAAACAAACCCCACAGGTGAGAACTCATGGTTTATCGATTCGATGCTGCTCGTGGAAATCAAAAGTAAAATCATGCAGCTTGCGATGGGAATAAAAGCGACACCGCTCTTTAGCAAAGAAACCAAGAAGCTTGAAGGATATCTCATCGAGAAACTACCCCAAGACCCACTTTTCAAAAAGCTTGGCATTTTCGAGCAGGACATCATTGTTTCGGTTAACGGTGAAACGCCCAGTTTCTCAGCGGAGCTTGAAAGTCTGTTCAAGAATCTAACTGACAACGGCGGTACATTAACTGTTGAAATAAAACGTGATGGAAAATTGCTGAAACAGTTTTACAACGTTGCATCACCGGATTCTGTGGGCGTGATTGATGTTGAATTATTGAAAAAACTTTTTGCAGATACTGCGAAGAAGCTTGGTGCCGATGGACTCACACCGCTGAAAGTATATAAGATTCAAGAGGGGAAATTCGTTGAAATTACAGATGTTGTTAAACCTGAAAATTCAGTAATTTTGAGTGCAGGCGTGTCGGTTGGTGGGTATGCAGCAAAAACTATCAAAACGATTAATGTTTATGACGAAAAGTTAAAAATTGCGGAAATTGAGGAGGTTGTTGCAAAATCAGCATTGAGAACGAGGGAATTACTTGAAAAAAATACTCCTTTTGCACGGATAAAATCAGCAATCAAGAGTGAGTTTTATGTTTCCATAAGTTTTATGCATGCGGGTTTGCGCTTTAATAGCATTTTCCCGGAAGAGCTTGTGCCGGATCAACAATGCGTGTATCAAATTCAGCTTAGGGTGGGAAGTTATATCTTTGAGATATCCTTGCCTGTGCTGATGAATACTGGCAAAGATGCTAAGGAATTTTTACTCAAAAACATTCGCAGATTCCGTACTGACAATGAAAAAGTGTATGAGAAATTCCGTAAAGTCGGTCTTGATATTACTCCGATTTTGTATGAATCGAAGATTATGCCTGGCGGAAGAATAGTTGCTGCAAAGCTCAAAAACCTGTCGGTCGGTGTGTTTATGACAATGCCGTTTCAGGTTGGTGATTACATCCTTGAAATTAACAGCACGCGTGTTGTGGACAGCGTTATAAGCGGTTTGTTGGAGGATTTTGCAAAGGGAAAAGCAACGCCGTTTGTCGCTACCGTAGCTCGAGGTGGTGAATTGCTTGCGATAACCTCGAATTCAAGCTTCTTCAAGGAATTTGAGCTAAATACATTGAGTAACGCAACCGAAGCTGATTTCCATGAATTTAGAATGAAACTTCGCGAAAAGATTCACCAGGACAGACTGCCGATGAGTGTACAAGCGGGTTTGACCGCGAGTTACATCAGCAAAATCCTGAAAAATAAAGGGTTTAAACCGCTGCCAAATATTGGAAAAGATAAACAGAATTACTTCCTGCGTTCCGCTGGGAAGCTTGAAAAAACAGATATTGCAGGATTACTGAGAAAAAAGAATCCATTGCAGGAAGCAAGTCTGCTTCTAAAAATATCTGTGCCATATGATTTTTCAAAGGATAAAGATGCAATAAATCCGGAAAACGTTGACAAACAAATAGCTTTAGCACATCTCGTTTCGCAAATACTCGCAGCGAATCAGGATGTCGATATTTTGCTGCACTTCTATTCACAGGTGAGAAAACCTCTTAGCCTTGGCACAGAAACATCTCTAGCATTAATAGGCAAATACAAAAACGTTGTATCTGTGAGTTTTGTCTTTGATGATAATGCTCAAAACGTTGAGATTGAGTATGAAAACGAAGATTTTTTCAAGTTTATTACAGAAGAATACAAGCCTCAGTTTGGACTTTTTGGATTGGACAAATTATCTGCGAAATCTGTGGAAAATTTCCGAACAGATGCGCTTGAAAAGCTGATGTCATTGAATATTGGGCGACTCAGATTTGTAATACCAGCAAAATCGGAAGTTGCAGTGAATTCGCTGAAAGCCGCGAGAATTGTAGCGTTGATTCCGATGATTTACAACAATGTGCAGGAAATTGAACGCAAACGTTTGATGAAAATCCATCAGGAGTATGAAACTTTGCTGAAACTAGCGGAAGCTGTGAAAGATGGTGAGGATGAGAAAGCGGATAAGCTTTTAAGGGAAATTTCCGCATTCTTGAAAAAGCATCCGGAATATCAGAAGCATTTTGCCCAAAATATCAAAGATTTGGCTGGTATTATCGAGCGTGCGAAGGCTGAACGTGAAAGGCTAGCAAAAATCCTGAAACAACGTGAATCGCTTCTCAAACTCGGTCCCGGTGTGAAAATTGGCGAGGAAGCACTTGCCAAGAAAATTCGTGCTGAGATACAAAAATTTATCGAGGAAAATCCCAACGAAAAAACGCATTTTACAAAGGTTTTAGTACATCTTGATGCAGTGATAAAAAATGCTGAGGACAAACGGGCAAAACTCGCGAAAATCCA
>JAIOTL010000132.1 GCA_021106775.1 Planctomycetota bacterium
CGGAAAAGCCTGCTTAAACGACAGTATCTCATATAAAATCGCACCAAGTGAATAAATATCTGACTGTTCGGTAATATCATCGAGATTTCCGCGTGCTTGTTCAGGTGCCATATATCCAGGAGTACCGACGATGCTGCCGTCAAGAGTTTGATGGATTTTGCCCAAGCTCCTGTCGGTTGAGACCTGGTCGATTCGCTTGTCCGGCAGACCTTTGACTTTTGCGAGCCCCCAGTCCATCACCATCACCTCACCATAATCACCAATCATGATATTTTCAGGTTTGATATCACGGTGCAAAACACCCTTGGAATGTGCGAACGCCACAGCATCGCAAATTTTCATGAATATTTGAAGGAATCGAGTAACTGTAAAATATTTGTGATACCCATCCTTTCTGTTTGCCACAAGCTCGATTACTTCAAGCAATGACTTACCTTTGACAAGCTTAATGGTAAAAAACAGGTTGCCATCATTTTCTAAGCCAAGATCGTGAACTGGCACGATGTTAGGATGCTCAAGCTGACCGGTAATCTGTGCTTCCTCAAGAAAACGCTCCTGTTTTGATGGAATTTCCTTTGAAGTTGGATGAATAATCTTTGTCGCAATCTGACGCCTGACATCCTGGTCAAATGAAAGCTTGATAACACCCATGCCACCTCTGCCCACCTCATCGTAAACAATATATTTACTGACAGAATTTATACGTTTGAGCTTTTTCAGATGTCTTTCAGTCTGTGGGTCCGTGCTAAGTTCAATATTAGCGTGAATTCCCCGTTCTTCTTCAAGCATTTTCAACACGGAAATTCCACTTTGGTCAAAATTCGCAGACGAACCGATTACAAAAGAATCGTCAACAATTGCAACAGACGATTCCTGTCTTTTTTTGACCGTCTTACCGTAATAATCGTCTGAATCAATAATCGAGAATTCCGCTTCAAAATCTGGTGTTTCTGAATCTTCATCGATAACTACGATTTCCTCCGATTTCGTGTCAATAATCTCTTTGACTTCGCGCGTTTCTTCCTCGACATCATCAGAAAATGACCGCATAAACTCGGAATATCTGTCATATGGCTCTTCTGTAATGCTGAATGCCTGCCGTGCAATATCATCAATATTAGACGACATAATCATATCACCGTCCTGTGATTGCATGTCCGCATTCATAGGGTTGGTTTTCTGCTGTCTGTTCGACTGCTTTTTCTGAGCCCGGTTACGTTGAGAGCTTTTGTCCTGCAGAACAAGCGGATTGGTACAATGAGGACATTTGTACTTCTTATCAGGATTAAAATTCTTGATACTGAATTTCTTGCGACATTCAGTGCAGCGAAGCATTTTTCGATTTTGAAGCGACAGAACGTGTTTTAGTTGTTTTTTATTCAAGAGTTTCTTCTGTATAAGGATTTCACCAATTAGAAACTGAGCATCAGCATTGCTGCTGGACTCAAGCTCTTGCAAGACCGAATTTAGTGCATTTCTGCTAATATATCCAAGTTTGATTGCAATTTCGCCCAATTGCATATTTTGAAATTCGTTGTCTGCTGTTTCATTATCCATCGTTAACAACTTAGTAAAATTTTAGGGAATTTTTGATTTATGTTAAAAAAAACACAAGAAAACAAATAAAATAATTTCGGGGTTTACTCATATTATATCATTTAGGATTGAAGAAAAAATCCTTCGAGAATTAATTATCATGTTGTTTTACGACATTCATTCTCAAACAACAAAAATATTAATAAATTAACAAATTTCGAGGGTGTTTTTCTGTGCATCCTCAATAAAAAAGGTGCCATTTTCATAACAGATTGTGCCGTTTAAAATTGTCATTTCGATATCACACTGGATTGTTCTTTTGTGAAAAGGAGTCCAACAACATCGTGAAATTTGATGCTCGTTTAGTATTTCATGAGTTTTGCTGGGATTGACAACCGCAAAATCAGCAAAATATCCTTCCCGAATTTCACCCCGTTTAAGAATATTAAAGTTTTTACTCGGATTATACGAGTAAAGTCGGGCAATGTCGGTGAAATCGATGATGCTGCTCTGAAGCGCAGCATTTAGTAGGAGTCGGGGTGCATTTTCGATTGATGGAATGCCGGCTTTTGCCTGCCAATAATTTACAATCGTCTTGTCAGCAAGCGGATGAGGCGCGTGGTCTGTTACGATTTGAAGGTTTTTAATTTCCCGTAAAAATTCCCAGAGCTTCTCAACTTCAGACGCTGTACATTTCACCGAGGGGTTGCATTTTATCAGATTGCCTTTGGTTGCATAATCATCGATATTGAAAAACAGATGCGGGATTGCGATTTCACCAGTGCAGCCTTGCTGCTTTAAGTTTACATCACTGTCAATAGGGTGTGTAACTCTTGAATCCTTTTGCCGATGCTGAAATTTAAAAGCAGGTTTACCTGTTAAGGTTGTATTTTTCACAAGTTCCACCTCTTCAGGCGAACTTAGATGTGCGATGTGAGTGTTTGTGTTGAATTTCTCAGTGAGTTCGATGATTTTGCGAATTGCGGTGAGTGCTGCCTCTTTTGTTCGAATTTTGTAGTGCAATTCGGGTTTGGTTTCATGCTTGTATTTCGCGGCGTTTCGTTGAATGAGCTGCTCATCCTCAGCATGCACGATGATTTTGTGCGGAGAATTCTTGAAAAGTTCAGATATTGCATATTTGTCGTCCACGAGAATGTCGCCTGTGGTCGAGCCGTAAAACAGTTTCACACCCGCGATATGCTCTGCATTCATGATTTCATCGAGATTTGTGTTTGTAGCAGCGAGATAAAATCCATAATTCACGAGCATACTTTTTCGTGCGGATTCCCGTTTTTCCTGAAGCTTTTCAATTGTTGTGATTGCTGGACTATTGTTTGGCATATCCAAAATCGTGGTTACACCTGCTCGAAGTGCTGCTTGAGAACCGCTGATAAAATCTTCCGCCTGCTCGTATCCCG
>JAIOTL010000398.1 GCA_021106775.1 Planctomycetota bacterium
ATGTATGTAGAAGACAGAAGCCAGAATATGCTTAATGTAGCACCTCCTGGATTCCCAATCAAGTTGGGAATGAAAACTTATTATTTTCAATAACTCTCGAATCCGAAAGAAACCAGCAAGATTTACTGATTTAGTCCGTGAAGCTATTTCTTCTTCTCTTCCGCAGGTTTTTTCTTCTTGCTGCAACATGAGAACAGAATCAGCAAAATAATTACCGCTCCGACGAAAACGATGATTACAACGATGAATGTCCCCATTTCTCCGCCTTCTTCAACCGCCTCTTTTGCTTTCTTTGCTCCTTCAGCAACATCTTTCACGCCTTCTTTTGCTGTGTCAACCACTTTCTCGGTGTCAGTTTTCTCATCGACCTTTTTCGTATCTTCTGCTGCCGGTGCTGGTTCCTCAGAAGCAAATGCCACATTGCCGACAATCGAAAATGCAAACAGAAAAGCAAGGATAATAACGAGTGATTTTACGTTCTTCATAATCTGCAACCTCCTAAAAAAAAACTGGATTAAAAACAGATTAATTATAATCGATACAAAAGGTGTAATCAAACACATTTCGATTTAGAACATATATGCAAATATGTGATATTTATTTTTTCTCGGATTTATCTTTGTCTTTGCTTACGTTAATCTCTTTTGCAGGGATGCCAATGACTGTGGTATTAGGCTGAACGTCTTTGTTTTTCGTTACAACCGCACCTGCGCCTGTAATTGCGCCTTTACCGACGCGAAGCGGTGCAACAAGGATTGAACCTGAACCAATAAACACATCCTCTTCAATAATTGTCTTGAATTTGTTTTTGCCGTCGTAGTTTGCAATGATTGTACCTGCACCAACGTTTGTGCGTGCTCCAATTTCAACGTCGCCGAGGTAAGACAAATGTTTCGCTTTCACATGCGGTTTGAGAATCGCCTTCTTGGTCTCAACAAAATCGCCGACTTCCGCAGTATCCTCCAAAACCGTTCCTGCGCGTAGATGTGCGAAAGGTCCAACCTCGCAGCATTTGCCGATTTTCACTCCCTTGCGAATCACAGTAAACGGAAAAATCACTGTATCCGCACCAATTTCAACGTTTTGTTCGATGTACGTGTTATCCGGGTCAACAATTGATACTCCGTTACTCATGTGCATGTCTTTTATGTCGCGCTGAAACTGCTTATCCAACTCTGCAAGCTGTTTCTGTGAGTTTATCCCCGCAACCTCTGCTGGACTGGCGCCTATCTCCTTACAATTCACAACAACGCATTTGCCCCCTTGGTCGCGTATAAAATCAAGCACTTCGGGCAGATAATATTCCTGCGATGAGTTCTCGTTTTTGAGTTTGCTCAGATTGGCAAACAACGCACACGCATTAAACATGAATATGCCGGTGTTAATCTCCTTCAACTCTTTTTCCTTCGCGCTTGCGTCTTTGTCCTCGACCACGCCCTTGAAATTTCCGAGATTGTCGCGTTTTACACGTCCATAACCCGAAGCATCATCAAGGTCAACTGTGAGCATTGCTGCCAAAGCGTTCTGTTTCTTATAAATCTCGTAAAAATGCTGAAGCTTTTCCGCTTGAATCAACGGAACATCGCCCAGCAAAATCATTACGTCATCCGATTCCGCAAATTCAACTCCAACCGCTTTTTCAACCTCCATCATCGCATGACCCGTGCCATGTTGCGGTTCCTGGATGCAATACTTTATGCCAATCTTCTCAGCAGGAAGCAATTTCTTCACATCGTCTGCTTTGTGACCGATTACAACGTACACATCCTGAGTCAGGTTTTTCGCAGTTGAAATTACATATTCAAGCAATGGCACACCGGCAATTTTGTGAATTACCTTGGGTTTTTCGGATTTCATGCGGGTACCTTTGCCGGCAGCGAGGATTACAGCTTTCATTTCGACCTCAGCGAAAGATAAATTTTATTAGAATTAAGATTTTTGCCACAAAGAACACTAAGATTTTAAGAATTATGAATTTATAATTTCTTTTTCTTTTCGTGAAAGTTCGTGTTTTTCGTGGTTAAATTCTTTTCATTTATTAATTAATCGGACTTTTTCGGCGTAACTCTTTTGACATATTCGCGGATTCTAGTGTCAATTTGAATAAAATCGCCTTCCTGGACGAACGGCGGAACCATAATTGTTGCTCCAGTTTCAAGTTCAACCTTCGTGTACTCTGAGGATGCTGTATCACCTTTGATGTAAGGCGGCGCATCAACGACCTCAAGCTCGATAAAGTCGCGCAATGCTGCTCCCAGAATCTTGGTCTCATACATCGTAAAATACACGTCCATGCCTTCTTTCATCATGTCCGAGATGTGCCCAACCTGTTCTTCTGTCATTGTTGGTTGTTCATACGTCTCAGGGTCCATGAAAACGTAGTTTTTGCCATCCCTGTAAAGATACTGCATCGGTTTTTTCTCAATATACGCCTGCTCAATCCTGGTTGACGAGCTAAAACGCACTTCCAGGTTTTTCCCCGATTCGAGATTGCGCATCTTTGTAATCATCATACCTTCACGCTGGGCATGTTTGTTATATTCATAGTTGACAATTTCCCAGAGCTGGTTCTCGTGTATAATTGTCATTCCTCGTTTGAAGTCATTGGGTGTTATTTGAGCCATTTTTTCCTCTTTACTTTTGAAACTTTATGATTCGTTAGTGAGTAAGATTTCCGATAATAATAAGATAAATTGTACGGGCAATAAATTTATTTTCAAATTGTCGCTAATCCTGCAACATCTTTTCCTTGACGATTGATTTTTATTCAACCGCTTGATAAAATGGAATAAACGCTGATGGAGTAAATCATGGAAACTGATTACAAAGAAGAATTCGAAAAATTCGAAAAATCCAAAACAGGTGAAAAACAATCATTCTTCTTAGTTTTTGATTTGGATTTTAACACACCAATTGAACCGTTATTTATGTTGTTAGATTTCTTACAAGCCAGAGAAATTATTGGATCAGTTGCATTTTTTGAAACTGAGTACGACGAGTATGAAATTATTCAATATTTACGTGAGTTTTATCCAATAGAATATGAAGGTAGAAGACAAACGAAAAACAAGATACTCCTAATCAAAGAAGAAAATAATGGATTCATAACAGGTGTTCCAAAAACAATTCCTGTTTGGCATAAAAAATACAGTAACGTTTACGGTGTTGAAGAAAGTAAAAATTGGGATTATAAAAAATCGAGTTAATCTATGTATAAAGCTCTTATAGATACTGGTTTTTTCAAAGGTCTTATATCCTCTGATGAGCTGGAACAAAATGAATACAGAATTATCAATAATCGACTAATTGATGAGAGCATTAAATTAATTGTGCCTTTTCCAATTCTTTATGAAATCACAGTTTCCGGTCTATATAAAAATAATAAACATACAAAATTTATTAAACTCTGGAAACAAATGTTAATTCAAGAGAGAATAACACTTGTTTATGACGATTTTATACGTGATGAATGTTTACAAAAATATTTTGACGAAAACAAAGATGTTAATTATTCAAAACTTAGTCTTGTTGACCGAGTAATATATGAAATTCTAAAAAGGAAATATGAAACAATCAGATACATCGTAACTGGGGATTCTGAGCTTGCGAATCTATGTGCAAGGAAATTCCATACTGAAATGATTATGCCACCAACAAAGAAAAAACGGAAATCTTAGCCTGTACAATTATACTCTCATCAGTTGCATTTCACTTGACTAATCACGGTTGGTTGTGCAAGATTTGAGCTTTCCAAAAGATGCACCGAAATTGAAAGGCAATCATGGCTAACACTGTCTATATTATAATCTTCGCAGTTTATATCGTATTTATGCTGATTATCGGCATGTACTTCAAGAAACGTACGCAAACAAGCAAAGATTATTTTCATGGCGGTGGCATCGGCGCATGGGTAACAGCACTTTCCTTCGTAGCTGCGTATTTTTCGACGGTTCTCATTGTCGGCGGTGGTGGCTGGGGATATCAGCAGGGGCTTTCAACGGTCTGGATTGGTGTCGGTAACGTTGTTGTCGGTTGTTTCCTTGCCTGGATAGTACTCGGACCGCGTCTGCGAATCTTCTCGCATCGACTCAACACCATGACAATCCCGGAATTCCTCGAAAAACGCTTCGATTCAAGCTTTGTACGACTTTATTCATCAATCATCATCGTTATCTTTCTCGTTGTGTACAATTCGTCTGTAGCGCAGGGTATGGGCGAGATTTTCAGCGGTTTTATCGGGTTTGATTACTGGATTTCGGTGCTAATCTGCGGTGCGGTGATTGCGATTTATGTTACGTTCGGCGGGTATCTTTCGGTTGTCTGGACGGCGATGATTCAGGCAATAATTATGATTGCCGCACTTTCAATCATGGCAATTTACGCGCTTAACGATGCTGGCGGTCTTGGCAAAGCGGTTGACACACTCTCGAAGATTGATGTTGGTAAGTACAATCTTGTTGATGCGCCTGGTCCCTGGGGATGGGGCAGTCTAATCGGCGTAATTCTTACGGTTTCGCTTGGTGTTTGGGCAATGCCGCAGCTTCTCATCCGCTTTTATTCGATAAAGTCCGTGAAAGTGCTAAAAGTCGGCACAATAGTCGTTACAATCGGCGGCGCGTTCGCAATTCTCGCATATTTCAACGGTGCGATGACACGTGCAGTTTACCCGGATAACAAAGTTTTTCTCACCGAAACTGAAGAAAAAAATATAGATACCAATGTTGAGAAATCCAAGGTTGAAGGCAAGGAAATTGACAGAAATGCTATTGTTTCGCAATATCTCAAGAAGAATAGGGTCGATG
>JAIOTL010000373.1 GCA_021106775.1 Planctomycetota bacterium
GAAACCGGGTCGATAATGCATTTCCTTGTAATTCCCAATTTTGTATTCACCGGGCATGATACATCCGTCTAGGTTGGCGGTGTAAAGAATCCGAACTTTATTTGCAATTGGCTTATCATTTTCAACATTATCGATATTAACAGCGTTATCAGTATCGTTTTCATCAGTTGTTTTGCATGAAACTGCGAGTAAAACAGTAAAACACAACATAAAAAACGCGAAAGTTTTCAATTTCTGCATGAAATTTTCTCCGGGAATTGATTATTTGTCGGATGCGATTGCGATAACCAAGTCTAACAGATTGCTGTAAAATTTACCATTTTTGTATACTGCATCGACTTTTTCGAGTGCTGGTGTTACTTTATGCTCCAAAAGTGCTTGAATCGCGTCAATTTCAAGGTTTTCCAGCTCATCCGCTGTTTTCGATGAAACAATGGCACCTGAATATTTCGATTTGAATCCGCTGTCCTCACCACCAGTATTCGCAGCAAGCATACAAACGTAGGGAATCTCTCGTAGTGCACTCAAAGAAGCTGCCATCGCTAATTCCTGATTCCTGCCTGTCATATTCTTATCAACGCAGTCAGTTATCTCGCATTTTCCGGACGCAATAACGCAAATAGGAAGCTCTTTCTTGTTTTCTTCGTACACGTCTTTCACAATGTTTGCAACAGCACGCCCCGCTGCTGACGGATCACCACTCAGATGAGTTTCTATCTCATGCACCTTCATCCCGTAGCTTTTTACGAATTCAACAGCGATTTTGCGCATTGTTGTGTTACAGGCGAGTAAAATTGGGTCTCGGTATCGTTCATGGGTCAGGATTTTCTTAAAAGTGTCCATTCTGTTGCCAAACGCACCATGCTGCAGATGTTTCAAGACAGATAAAGGTAATTTATTCTTCAACCCTCTGCGTATCACAATCGCCAGGGCATCACAAAAGTTCGTCTTGTCAGGCACAGTTGGACCGGAAGCAATATCCCATGGAACATTATTTAGTACATTGGATAAAATAACCGTTATAACCCGGGCATCACGAGCAAGTCGAAGCACACCGCCACCAGTAATTGTAGATACATGACGCCGAATCGTGTTAATTTCTTCAATTGGAAGCTGGCTGTTCAGCAGTATTTCGTACAATTCACCAAGGTCCTGAAGACTGACACCTTCGGGAGGAGCAACAAGCATTGAAGAACCGCCGCCTGAGATGAAAAACAACAACAAATCAGCAGGACCGCGTTTTGAGACCAATTCAATCAGTTTTTCCGTTGCTTCTTGTCCGCGCTTGTCTGGTAGAGGATACGAGGCCTCGTAAACGTCAATGTCAGGAATTTCCGCCCTCAAACCGTCTGGAACGATGCAAATTCCGCCTGCTACTTTGTCGCCGATGATTTTGCGTGCTTGAGAAACCATGGCGACACCAGCTTTTCCGATGCCGAAAAGATATATTTGTTTGCCAAGCGGTAATCTGATTATCTGGTGTTTAATACGCAAAGAATTCTCACCGACAAGCTGAACATTCTTACGCACAAGATTAACAGGCTCAATCTCTGCAATAACATGATTGAAAATTCCGAGTACAGCATCCCTGTTTGCGGTTCTGCTTGACATTACTCCCCCACCTGATTGTTATAGCTCTCAATCATCCATAAGCCTTTTGTCCATACTAAATCATATATTCGAGTAATTGATACATTTTTTCGTGTCATAATCACCCAAACCTGTGCTCGCTCCATCTTAGTAATCGCAGTTTGTTCAGGCATTATCTGGAATGTGAAATCGAAATCTCTTGCTCCTCCTTTGTCAGTTGTTTTCACGCCTGTATCGATTTCAGTATTGCCCATCCCGGTGTTTAACGCTGCAATATTCTGTCTTTCAAAGTAAACAAGTTTTGTGAGTGCTTGCTCGTCGCGCAGCAATTCCTCTTTCATTCTTCCAATGCTAAGTTTTTTCATTGTGTCAATATCAGCAAAACTCGCTGCTTCGAGGAATGTACTCACCCTCTTTTCAGGCGAAATCTCATTCTCGCTACAGGATGCAAACAGAAAAATCAACCCAATTAGATAAAACGAAAATTTTATAAACAATGGATATTTATTTGGAGTATTCATATCAGCATCATATTAAATAATTGAAAATTTGAACATATTTTATTAAATTAAGCAATCAATGCAAATTCTGCTTTAGTTACTTGGTGAAATTTAATTCTGCTTCCTCCACCATCTCATTGAAATAACTTATTTACTTTCATTGCTGAGATATTTTTTAAGGAAATCAGCAGTTGCTCTTTTTGCATGGACAAATGAATCCAAGAGTGAGTTCGCCAGCATTTTGTCGTTACTTTTCAAAGCTCTATCGATGTCAATCGATATTTCGTAAATTTCTGTTGCACATACGTTCCCACTAATTCCTTTAAGATTGTGAACATGCTTCTTAAGCATTGAAATATCGTCGTTTTCAAAACCGTTTATGATTTTGTCACATAAATTTTCAAGTTCATGCTGAAACTCACCAAGAATTTCACGAATAAAATCCATGTCATCACCAATCATCTCCGCCAATTGCATCAGGTCAATATTTTTATCGATGTTTGACTCCATAAATGCAGAACAAAGTTATGTTTGTATATTAGCTATCAATTATTAAAATCGGCAATTTTTAAGTGCATGATGAGTTATAATTGTTTTATAAGCGTAATAGACAGCAGTAATTTGTTGTAACAATCAACTTTTGTGAGTGTTAATATAGTACAAACCAGAAATTGATTTATTGGAGAAATTTATGAGAAGCTTAACATTATCGATAATATTCTTAACTTCATTGCTCGTTTCTGTTTCAAATGCGCAGTTTTTTCCAAGAACAGGCGACGCGGATAAAATTGAGAGTGAAACGAAAGATGCTGAAGAAATCGAGAAGGTCGAGATAGAAAAGCTGAAGAAGCTTGAAGAAATAAAGAAAAAAAGCGAGGAGAGAATCAAAGAGTTTGAAATAATCAGGAAAGAATTAAGAAAACAATACTATTCTGACGTGAACAGTAAGGAATCGAAAGAAACTCTTGCAACACTTATGAATTCGAATGTCAGTTATTGGCGCGCCAGGATTTTTTTTCATTCGACCAATTCACCAAAATCTCTAGGGTCAATAAAAGCGGTAA
>JAIOTL010000020.1 GCA_021106775.1 Planctomycetota bacterium
GAACTATTACAGAAATCAACCTTATCGGCATTGGACTAACTGGACCGCCTGAAATCAACGTCAAACAAGGTTCAAACAAAATACCGGATAAATCCGACCCCGGATACGATTTCGGTACACTCAGTGTCCAAGAACAAAGCGACTTTGTTACATTTACTATTGAAAACTTCGGAAGTGAGGAACTGGCAATCTCGTCTATTGGGTTTTCTTCAGGAGATTATATGCAATTCCAAATTGATGATTCCGAGCAGGATTCATCTCTCCTCCCTGCACAAAGTACAACGTTTAGGATTAATTTCGCGCCGATAACCAGTGGAGACAAAAAAGCAATCGTTTCAATAACAAACAATGATGCGGATGAAAACCCGTTTACATTTGCCATCGTCGGCAAAAGTCTAAATTTAGCTCCTGAAATCAGTGATGCGAATGTAACGCCTTATATTACACGCGCCAACGGCAAAGACACAGTTACATTTTCTGCGAAAGTTACAGATCCAAACGGAATTCATGACATAAGTAGTGTATATGTAGGACTTCAGGATATTGACGGGCATGCAGAACAGAAACTTTTCGATGATGGAACAAATGGAGATGTTACAGAAAAGGACGGAATATATACGGTAGAGTACACGATGCCGGACATTACAGCACTTTATGGATTCCATGATATCGAATTTACTGTTGAGGATAACAGCGGCGAAACAGCATCAGCATCGGTTGAGCTTGTGGTTGCCGGTAATGATATTATCCATGTGAGTGATTCTCTTGGTAACGATAATACTGGAGATGGTTCAGAGCAGAATCCGTATAAAACGATACAAAAGGGAATTCATGTAGCAGATATTAGTGATGGAGATTTGGTTTGGGTGCATGATGGAACATATAAAGGCGGGAGTTCTACAAGTATTTCGAGGAATAGAGATTTAGACTTTGGAGGTAAAAAAATCATTGTTTACGGCAACCCAGAAAATCCAAATGCTGTTACAATCGATTGTGAAGGTACATCCAATGACCCACACCGCGGTTTCAAATTTGATTCAGGTGAAACCAACGACTCCATCCTCACCGGCTTCACAATCACTAAAGGATATGCAACAACAGTTCTTGATGGAGGAAACAAAGGTGGTGGAATTTATCTTAGCAATTCTAACCCAACTATTCAAAACTGCAATATTTATTATAATGTGTCAAAAGAAGATGGTGGTGGAATATACTGTACTCATTCAAGTCCAATAATTAAAAAATGTACAATCTCCAGTAATTCTGCAGTTGCCGGTTACTCTGCAGATGGTGGTGGTATACATTGCAATTATTCTAATGCTCTAATTCAAAATTGTATTATAAACAACAATTCTGTAAACGGTGGTTCCTATTCTTTTGGGGCTGGCATTTCCATTTTATATGACAGTCCAACAATAAATAATTGCTTAATTATGAATAACTACATTACAAGTGGTGGTAATCGATATGGTGGTGGAATTCATTGCAGATTGTCTAATCCTACAATTCAAAATTGTACAATATCAAACAACCAGGCAGATAATGGTGGAGGTTTATATTCGTGGGATAATGCGACTCCGACAATAATTGATACGATTTCATGGGGGAATACTGCAACGAAAGGTAACGAGATTTATGTTGATAGTGGTTCGGGGGAAGTAACGATTACTTATTGTGATGTAGGAACTGATACGAATGATATCGTTGATTCTGGGAATAAGATAAATGCAAATATGTCCCCGAATGGTCTGAATGCTGGCAATGGCGCACCACAAAACAATATTTCGCAGGATCCGCGGTTTGTGAGAGGAATAAATGGGGAATATTATCTAAATGAAGGTAGTACGTGTATTGGTGCAGGTTCGGAAACTGTTGGGAATATTACTTTCTTAGATGATGTCAATCATACAACAGGTAACAAAAATGAGAGATATTCAAGTCCAAGTGAAACAGTTGATATGGGATATCATTATTCGCGATTTGCTGGCAACATTTATTATGTTGACGATGCAAATGGAAATGACTCAACAGGCAACGGAAGCTCAACAAACCCATTCAAAACGATCCAAAAAGGTATATGTGCTTCTCAAACAGGGGATTTAGTTCTTGTTGCAAAAGGAACATACAAGGGTGGAAACGAACCGAGTGAATCCAGAAATCGAGATTTAGATTTTGCTGAAGGTCTCATCTCAGGCACACGCGATATAATCTTGTTCGCAGAAAGCAGAAATGCGCCAAAAGATACAATAATCGATTGTGAAGGCACAAGCACGAATCCCCACCGCGGCTTTTATTTCCATTCCGGTGAAACAAACTCCGCCATCCTTAACGGCTTCACAATCATAAACGGTTATGTCGATTCTGGTGCAGTCGCAAGAGATGATGGGGGTGGAATATTGTGTATGGATTCAAATCCGAAAATAATTAACTGTATTATTAATGAAAATACCGCTACAGATGATGGTGGTGGAATTTGCTGTGACACAAACAGTTCAGCAGTAATTGAGAATTGTCGAATCTCCAATAATACTACAACAAACAATGGAGGAGGAGTTTACAGTAACTACAGTTCACCAACAATAACTAACTGTATGATTTCAGGTAATACTGCTTCTGATGGTGGTGGAATATTTATGGAGAATTCTAATTCAATTGAGTTGTATAATTGCTTAATATCAAATAATAAAGCTACTCAAGATGATGGAGGTGGAATTACAGTAAATAGTTCAGTAATTACAATTCGGAATTCTTCAATTGTCAATAATACTACACACGATAAAGGTGGTGGTATTTTCTTTCAAAATAATCCAACCGGAGCAATTGTTGATTCAATTATCTGGGGAAATAGATCAAATAATAACGATGGTCATCAATTCAAAGCAAATAGTTCAGGTAGTTATGAGATTACATACTGCAACATCGCTGATAATAATCTTGATCCAGACAATTTTAAAGATGATGGCAACAATGTTAATAAAAATAAAACGCCGAAGGGATTTGTGCCTGGGCAATACGGAAATATTTCAGCCAATCCGCGGTTTGTGCTTGGACTGGGTCCGAATGGAAGATATTACCTAGAACACAACGGCGTTGATTTTGGAACGCAGGATTCACCTTGCATCAATGCGGGAAGTGCGAATGTTTCAACATTCCCATATATAGCAAATACATGGACAAGAACAGACCAAGCTGCAGATTCTGGCTTAGTTGATATGGGATTTCATTATTATAATCGAATTCAGTTCCAAAAATCGAAGCTAATTGGTCAGTACTTATATCCTTCAGATATTTATTGTTTGGATGCTGTAGCATTTGAAAATGGTGTTGCCTATGTAGGTAGAAGACATCAAAATCACGACATGACCAGCATATCCGCAATGGATGTTACAAATCCTTCAAATATAAATGAAATTTCAAGTTTGACATTGAATACACATTATTGGTCAACTACTCTTGATATAAAAATATCAGGTGATTATTTAATAGTTGCAAACAATTTACCTTATACATATGTTGTAGATAAAAGCAATACAAACTCACTTTCTATCAAAGATTCAATATCCTTTAATTTTGGTTGCACATCAGTTGCAGTGTTGAACAATACCTATTACTATGCTGAGATGGGTTTGGGCCATGATGGAGCTTTAAAGACAATTAACTGGTCTGATCCTTCCAATATTAGAGAAGTTCACAGTATTGGTGGATTAAAACATGGTAGTCAAAGTCAGGGAATTTGTATTTCCGGAAATTATCTCTATACAGTTTGGATTTATTGCGGTGGTTCTCCTGGATTACGAATATATGACATATCAAATCCAGCAGTACCAGTTCAAGTTGGTACATTAGTTACAGAAGATTTCAATAATAGTATAGTCGTAGATGGAAATTATGCATATATCGCTTCATATACCAATCTATATAAAATTGACATAAGTAATAAATCAAATCCTATTATAGTTGATACTATTCCGCACTATTTAACTTCTGTTTGGGATATGAAAAAAGTTGGAAATTATATTCTCGTTTCACGATCCAATCATGGTTTGTATATATATTATGACAATGGAAATAGTATTGAACTACGAGAAATCATTAAACCTCCTTTAAGCAACAATTATTTTTGGGGATTTGATGTTGATATAAATAATAAACGAATTATTTTAGCACAAAGCAATAATTCAGCTAATGATGAAAAGCTTCTAATTTATGATGCATCCTGGCTGGAATAGGATTCTAATTAAGTAAGTTTGAAAGTATCTATGATATAAATAATTTGGAGGATAAATGAAAATAGGAATAAAATACTTATCATTAATTTTGGTTGTACTATTTATTGGAATAGGATTCGGGCAGGATAATAATTCTGTTAAGGATGAATCGGCTAGGGATGAAACTCAAACAAAGCCGAAAAATCTAATAAATGAAGTCCTGCTGCCATCCTGTATATTATCAGAAAAACAGCTTCTTACTCTGTTTGATAACATCACTCATGAAATGGTTGATAAGTTAGAAAACTATGAACAGTTTATCGAGTTGATTAACACTGAAATTGGTGAATGCTGGTATTTCGGTAGAAAGGATTTACATAATATAGATTTTCCGAAACTTGATGGAACTCCTCAGAAACAGCTTTTTGATGCGCTGAGAATGCAAATTGTCAACGTATGTAAAATTCATGAGGTGTTTTGCATTGTCGATTCAGGAATCTATTTCCACGCAGAAACTCGAGAAGATTTAATCGAGCTTAGAGCGCGAATTTGTAAAAATGAAAGTGTTTATGAATGGGCTTCGAACCAGTTTACAGAAAAATATCAAGAACACAAAACTATTATTAAAATTGATTATGATGATTTTGTGAATGATTTAGTTCGAGGTTCAACTTCCGAAGAATTAGATCTCTTGAGAAGCACTTCACAAAAAGAAAACAAGGTGCTAAAAAATCGATTAGAATGTTTGAATATTGTTCATCATTTATATCCTGAACCAAATTATGATGATATTTTAGATGGTCTTCCCAATGGTTTGATAAAATCTGATTTTGAGTTGCTTAATGAAATTAATAAAATTAGCATTAATGAATCTGAAATTGATAAAGCTTTGAAATCGGATTCAAAGACAACAAAAAAAGCTGGTGAATTACTGCGTGATTTACTGAAATTATCTAATGGGAAATCAGATATTGTATTATCTGGCAAGCTATGGTGGGCACTTCTTGTGAAATATTCTAAAGAACCGATTAAATTGAAATCGATTATTGAAACTTGCAAACCGGGCGAGTTATCTGATAAAGCTCTTGGAGGTATATATTCTGCAGTTTTGTTTACACAGAATGCTTTCAATTCAAAAAATGAGGAATTAGCCGAATATTTTTTGGATTTCTTAAAATATTTTGATAACAGTAAAGGCACTGCTGACCTCATCACATTTGCACTTAAAAGCCAATCAGAAAACGTAAAATTGCTGATTCCAATGATGGCAAAATTAGATATTAGCGAGGCAGCTCCAATTTTATTCAAGCTTGCTAAGAAGGGTAGTCTTGCTGCTTTCATTGCCTTATCAGAACTTAAATTTTGTGATACGTTAGCAAATGATGTGTTATCA